>PWMW01000133.1 GCA_003559095.1 Clostridiales bacterium
ACCGAAAAGCGGCAGGGACTTGCTCAACACAAAAGCCACCGCCAAGCCGAAAACGACCTCGGAAATCACGGTGCCGAAGAAGTAGGTAATGTTGTTGCGAAAGGCCATGTGGAAAATGGTATCCATGGCCAAAGCCCGCTGGTAATTGGCTATCCCTACCCACTCCATCGGTCCGAAACCGCGCCAATCAAAGAAGCTGTAGCGGAACGTGTTTAAGGCTGGATAGAGCACGAAAAGAAGAAAAATCAAGAGTGCCGGGGCCACGAATAGGTACGGTGCAATGACATTCGTCCATCGTTTCACACAAACTACCTCCAAGGAAAGCAGGGCAAAGTATCCTTTGCCCTGCTTCGTTCAATCTAGCGCAGATGAGCTATCGCTTGATCGGCCTCCTGCAGAGCTTGGGCAGGATCCACGCCGTCCATGACCTTCGCTACAGCATTGTAGAACGCATACGCCACTTCCAGCTCATAACCGGTATCCGGTGGCGCCACCGTGCTGCCGGCCGTTTCTGTGATCCGAACCACCACATGATAGTTGGGATCGTCGGAGGCATCACCAGTTCCCCGCACTGCACTGATGGAGCCGGTTTCCTGCACTCGATAACGCTGCACCTCGGGAGATGTCAGATACCGCAGAAAAGCAGCGGCTTCCTCA
This sequence comes from Clostridiales bacterium, assembly GCA_003559095.1. Taxonomy (GTDB): domain Bacteria; phylum Bacillota; class Limnochordia; order Darwinibacteriales; family B1SED10-159; genus SLOZ01. The sequence continues at coordinate 658 of PWMW01000133.1, forward strand.
AAGTGAGGCGTTCCCCGCCCGATCATATATCCGACGGTCAAACCAATCATGCTGGTCTGGTCACCAGCACCCTCGGGTATGGCTGGCGTATCAAAGCCGGCATACTGTAAATCCGGCGCGTCACGCAGGGCAGAGGAGATCAGCCAGCTGCCAATAGGATGCATAACAGCCTGTTCAATGAAGAACTGCATCCGTGCTTCCGTGGCATCAATGACATTGACACCGATGTTGAAGTACCCCTTCTCCACCATGTCAGCCAACAACTGCAGGGCAGCCACCACGCCTGGATCAGCGAAACTGGTGCCTTCTTTGAGCAGCAGTAGATCATTGTACTCTGCTTCGCCGATCATCCGGCTTACCAGATGCCCGGCCCAGTTGCCCATGGGCCAGCCCACGCCTTTATTCCCTGCTGCAATGGGTGTATACCCAGCCTGTTTCAGCGTTTCACACAGCCCCATGAACTCATCCCAAGTTTCCGGTTCGGTCAAGCCGTAACGGTCAAAGATCTCCGTATTGTACCAGATCAAGTTGGTAACATCGATGCCGTGCGGCACCATGTAGATCTCACCATTCACGGTGGCATCAGCCCAGGCCGCTGTGGAGAACGTATCTTTCCAGCCGTCTCGGGCCATCTCGGCTGTCAGGTTCTCTGCAAAACCTTCCGCCACATCCCGCTCAACCAACCAGCCACCCCACTGAAAATAGACATCAGGCGGGGTGCCGGCCTGGAAGAGGCTGATCAGGCCCACCGTCTCATAGATCTCATCTTTCATGGCATTTTCCCGAATGACAATACCTGGATTCTCTGCCTGGAAATCTTCAATGATCGTAGTCAATACGTCCCGCCAAGCTCCGCCCACAGTGGCGTGGGCAAAATCCAAGGTCACGGTGTTCGCCAGGACGGGTCCCGCCGTCAGTGCCAAGCACAAGGTCACCATAAGCATCCAGCGGATCATTTTCGACACAATCGTCCCTCCCTAAAGGTTGATCACTACCCAGCAACCGGTGTGCTTGCCGTTACCACCTCCGCTCGCAACGAGCCACGTCTGTCAGGAGTCTGTCCTATTTGTAGTTATATTTCCATACTAACTCATGTTAAATGTAGCATAATTACATTTGGATTTCAAAGCATTATTTTAGACAAATCTGACTCTTTTGTGGGTTTGCAGCCGATTTCCTCGCACTTGCGCTCTTTTTCGCAATCGATTGGCCGCCGCGGATCTGGCATATGTGTTCTACGAAAGGCCAGCTTGTCAGTTTGAGCATGTGCCTGCTGCGAACGACAACGGATCCAGATAACACCGGCAGCGGAACATAGGTGCAGTGTCCACAGAGAACTTCCCGGTTGTGTTTTGTTTGGCCAGACGGTCATGCACAGATGCGCTGGGTCTGGAGTACATTCCTCAGTACACAAGCACTATGGGCTGGGAGTTCCCTGATACCGTCTTGACCACAAGACACAACCCTGCTGCGCTGAAGTGGCAGAGCATCTCCCACTTTCATCCGCGGGCAGGCCAAGATCACAGAGGCCAAGCAGATCTGTTTGGTAGAAATCAATGCTTGGTCTACGACCGAGTGCGAAACGACCTTAACTGGCGTTTCTCCGAGCTCGACCGTTAAATGTACCCGTTGGTTCATGTCAATGCAACAGGCCTGCAAGACGGTGTCTGATCAAAAAACGAGTGAACGGTCGTGACTGGAGTAGAAGCTACATTTGGATGCTGCATCAGATCCACCGCGAAGTCAGTTTTGAAGAGCGAAAGCAGATTGTGGAGAAGAAAATGCAGCGCTGAAAAGCGCAATAAGCGCAACGAAAAGACAGGTTCCGAACATGTTCCGGAGCCTGCCTTTTTTGGTATCCGTGCCCAGAGGATGAAGAGTCATGGAGGCCAGCGGTCCCGTGCCGTCCCATGTTTTCCCTGGTCGGACTGGTCGAACCGGAGAAACCCCGGATGGGCGATGATACCGTCTAGCCCTTCGCTTGCCGCCCGCAGCTGCAATCACAGTGAGATCTGGTTGGTGAACCATAGAACCCACAAAAGCCCGAGAACTGAAGCAGTCAAAAGTGTGTAATGAACACGAGCGAGCCAGTTCCAGAACCGTCCTCGCCAAGCGGCCAGCGTGAACAATACCATAACGGCACCCAGTCCCAGCAGCACCCAAGGCAGGGCACTGACGAGACCCATGTAAGCTGGCACAATCCCAAACACCATATTAGGCACACCGTAAACAGGATCGATATCGGCGAAGATCGAGATCATGCCCACGAAGAACCCAACGGCCGTGACAAAAAACAGCACTGCAGCCCAGCGAGCTAGGCCTTGACCAACTGGTCCCGGGCGCGAGCGATAGAAGCGTCGGCGCCTCCGGCGGCCAATGGCTGCGATCAGCCAGCCGCTCACGGTCACCAGGAGCAGACCCAAAGAAACTACCGTAAGGATGCCCAACAAGGGCAGCGTTCCATACCAAGGTGCTTTCAGGAAACTGGCTTCGCCGACGCTCAGCAGTCTCTGCCCGTCAGGCCCCTGCACGAAAGCAGCCCTCTGGATACTCGGACGCTCATTGATGCGGGTGTTCAAGTATACACCGGGTTCCACCTCGGCAAAACGGTGTGTTTCGCCACCGGCGCTGATCACCAAATGATCGTCGTCGCCCCGCTGCACCTGGATGGCACCTAGAAGTCCCAGGAACTTCTCCGGCCTGGTATAACTTATACGTGTAGGATGATACTCTCCAAGGAAAGCGTCCATGCGCTGCCCAGCCCCGCTGGTTTGGCGAGGCACAGTGTAACGCGCCGCTGGATACGCTTCGTCCATCAGCGCATGGAACAAGTCCCGCTGCATCTCAAGGACTGCCCCCAGCTCTCCGCCACTTGCCGAGATAAAAAAGCCCAGCTGCTCCTCGGGTACTAAGTACAAATGGGTGAAGTACAGCATTGTGGCACCGTTATGTGCCACAACCGCCCGCTCATTGACGGTGCTGGTAAACATCCCCAGCGTAACGCCATTGACACTGGGATGCTGGGTGTACTGGAGATCATGCATTTTCTGGATCATCTCTGCGCTGAGGATCTGGGCATCACCATACTGCCCCTGCTGCAGATGCATCTGCATGAACGCCGCCATATCCAAGGCGGTCGTGCTCATGGCTCCCGCCGGTGCCAGTGAAATGTACTCAAAGGATCCTCTGAGGTACTGTCCATCGATGAGCTTGTCGGCCCGGGCCAAATCAGCGGCCAACGCTGCTGGCAGCGGCTGTTGAAACGTACTGGCGTCCATCCCCAACGGCTGCAAGATGTGCTCAGCCACATACTGGGCAAAGGGCTGTCCGCTGACGCGTTCCACCACATAACCGGCCAAAGCCGTGCCATAATTGGAGTAGACCAAGAGTTCCCCGGGTGCCCAGATGCGTGCTGGCATGAGCTCCTTCATGGCTTCAGCCAAGGGAAGCATCTTGTCCGCGTCTAGGACAAACAAACCGTCCAGGACATCTTCAAAGCCAGGGGTGTGGGTCATGAGATGCCGCAGAGTGATGGGCGGAGCTGAGGAGCCCGATTTGAGGGCAGAAGGAATCTCAAAATCCAGATAGTCATTGACGTCCGCATCCAGATCCAACTGTCCCGTTTCTACCAATTGCAGGACAGCGACCCAGGTTAAAAGTTTAGATACAGAACCGGGCCGAAATAGCGTTCGCTCCGGATCAACCTGCAGCGAACGTTCTCGGTCTGCGTAGCCATAGCCCGACAAAAGCACAACCTCTCCGTCTTTCACCACCGTCACCACGGCTCCAGGAATGTGATGCTTTTCCATGTGCTCCAGCATTTGTTGATCCACGAATTCCTGCAGCGCTGCCTCGTCATCCAAGAACCCACTGGCATGGACTCCGGGCGCAAACAACAAGCCACAACAGAACACCAACACAACAACAAGCCCATGAGACCAGGCTCTGCGAAGCCCTTCATGCATGTTCTGGATCAAGGTCAACTCCCCCCATCTCCTCATTCCTTCCCGAGCGCACGGCAAACAGTGGATGATTCTAAAGCTCTCAGTGAATGCGATCGGCCCACATATCAGCATCGTCGCCAAAGGCTGCCTTCAGCTCATCCGTAGCTTCTCGCAACGCTCGTAAAACATCCGGCGGCATCTGCACATCGCCAGCACCAGCATTATGCTGCACCTGCTCCGGATTGCGAGCGCCCGCGACCACCGATGCAACCCCTTCCTGGTTGAAGAGCCAACTCAATGCTAGATCCGCCATGGGAATCTTGGCTTCTGCGGCAATGCGCGCCACGGCATTCACGGCCGCCATAGTTTCTTGCTCAAAACCGGGTCCACCGTGCCGGGCCATGTCCCGTTCCGTGCTGAAGTGCTTGGTGCGCATGCGCGTCACCGGCAAAGATTCGAGGTCCGGGAACTTGCCCGTCAGCAGTCCCTGGGCCAATGGGCTGTAGCAGAGGATACCGATCTGTTCCTGGACGCAGAGGGGCTTGATGGAGTACTCAATACCCCGCCAGAGTAGGTTATACGCCAATTGGTTCGACTCCACGCGCCCGGCCTGCAGTGTGTTGGTCAGATCCTTGACGCCGAAGTTGGAAACGCCGGCAAACCGGATTTTCCCCTGTTCCCGCAGTTTCTCCAGGGCTGCCAAACTATCGGCGATGGGGACATCGGCATTAGGCCAATGCAGTTGGTACAGATCGATGGTCTCTGTCTGCAAACGCTTCAGGCTGGCTTCGCAGGCAGCTATCAAGTCTGCCGGCCCCAGATTGTTCTGGCTCACCTTGGTGGCAATGTATACTTTATCGCGTTTTCCCTGCAGAGCTTTGCCCACCACCTCTTCGGAATAGCCGTCACCGTAGCCTTCGGCCGTATCGAAGAGGTTGATCCCGCAATCGATGGCTGTCGCAATCGTGTGGATGGAATCCGTTTCTTCCTGATGACCCCAAATGGCATCGCCGGCCAACGCCCAGCAGCCCAATGATACCACCGACACGTTCATGTCCGTTCGTCCCAATTGTCGATACTGCATTGTAGCATCAGCTCCCATAATCAAATTTTCGACCCATTTCTCCACGGGAAGGCATCGTTAGACGCGGCCTTCCCAATACGATGGTTCATTGCTCAATGAGACTGGTCACTTCAGCCTGCAGGGCATCCAGCACTGCATAGGCCTCCCGGGGGCTGCCGGAGGCAAGCAGTCTGTAAACGGCACCGATCCGATCTTCCATGGCGCGCGGCTTCCAAGCCAACGTGCCGACCTGTCGCAGAGCGTGCTTTTCGTTCATGAGATACCTGTCATTAACAGCAAACAGCACCTGCAGCCAGGCACAAACGGCCCGAAACACAGAACCCATGGCATAGTTGGTCTCACCGCCCAAGGCCGGTTTGCGCCCACAGGTCAAGGAAAAATCCGCTTCCCACATGAACTTCTCGATCAAGGCCTGGCGCATCTTGGGAGGATACGATCCCGTGGAATACAGCAGTTCTTTCAGCGTCCGCAGGGGCAGCGATGGATCTTCCCAGAGGGGCTGACAGAAATGCGTCTCGGCCGCATAGATGCTGTTGACAAAGGCGAAGGGATGGCCGCACTGGTAGTCCAGGGTGATGTTTCCCTGTAGACACTGGTCGATCACAGCCTCAACCTGGGTAATGTCCCGCAGCAGCAGATCCACCGGAATGCCATCCACCTGCAGCCAAGCGCCGCCGTTGATCCAAGGCCCCCAGGCTCCTGGTCTGTGCAGCAGATCCGGACGGCGCTCATCATCCAAGCTGCGAATCGCTGCCGATAACTCCGGAAGCTGCAGGCTGTGATCGTAATACAGCCCGATATCGTAGTCGACACCGTCCCCTGATTGACCGCGGCTGCGGGAACCGCCTAACGCTACAGCCTTAATCCCGCCTACCTCTGCCAACACACGAGCCACGTTGCCCAGCTGGAGCTTTCTCATGCTCATCGGCCTCCCACAGTCTGCCTGCCGACGCCTCGCTCCACATGCCCTCGGGATGGTTCCATGGCTGACCATCCCGGTCTCAACTTTGGATACGGCGGTTCAAGGCGTGTATCTCGTCGCTAACAAACTACCCTACGACCCCGGGTGATTCCTGCCTGTCCAAGGAAGAACCTGGCTGGCAACGGGTGGTTTTGGAATAATCGGGTTCATAGCGCGCAAAGGCCACCCCAAGGGCGGTCAGAGGACACTTTGCTCCGAAAACGCCTCAGCACCCATCTGTAAGGTAGGCGTGAGATGGATGCTTGCAGTGTCAACAATGGTTCTACAAACGTGTTGATGAAGTACCCTGGCGAGCTCTTAACAAAGGGAGCGAATTTGCTCTAGCTGCGATTTCACCGAGGCGTTCGGCCTGTAGTTACTCGGGTTTCCGGAGAAATCAACGCGTCCCAGAACCAGCGGTTCCCAGCCACCCACTGCTCCTGCCCGAGGTAGTACCGCGTCTAACCAAGGACCCACTAAAGCCACTGCCCACCCTCTGTCGAATCACCAACGCCTGTGGTCCGAACGTGCTGCGCCATTGGGTAAAGGCCGTCGAGAAAACCAATCCGTTCACCTAGAACCGTTCCTGAAAGCCCGCCGAGACAACGGTCGTACCGCAAAAATATCCAGCGAAACCATATGACCCACCCAATGACGCCGCTGGGCAATGCCATGGGCGTTCGGAGAACAGCTTGTTTGGAAGGGAGGCGAATGATGTGGTTCGGTTCCGCGGACATGCGACAGACCCCGAGGCTGAGCGTGTTCTGCAGTAGACGCCTCGGGCCTGCGTAACCCCCGGTAGCAAAGCAGCATGTGGAGCAATTCGGCCATAGTGCCACATTCCATCTCAAAGGAGGCGTATTCTATGTTGCGTCCGTTCAGTCTTGCCATGGTCCTGGCAATCGTTCTCGTTCTCAGTATTCAAGGCTCCGTCAGTGCGGCGGAACCAGCTTACACGGTCAACTTGCCCATGCAGGCCATGGGCGGCAACCCCTATCTCATTGCCGATATCGCGGAAGATGCAAGCCCTTCCATTGTCTTTGTTGAAGTCCAATGGCCAGAGTCCAATACGAACCAACCCATAGACCCCTTCTGGGATATGTTCGACCCGTGGTTTTTCTCGCCAATGCCCCGGCAGCGCGGTCCCCGCACCAGTGCCGGTACCGGGTTCTTTATCGATAAGAGTGGCATTATCTTAACGAACCAACACGTCGTGGGCAATCTGGGCGATGGCCAAACAATTACGGTAACCGTCAATTCTCCCGAGCTGTCTGGTGAATGCGAAGCAACTCTGATCGGAGCTGACGTTACCTTGGATCTCGCTGTCCTGCAGATCGAGGGCGAAGACGTCGGGCCGTTCCCCGTGATTCCACTGGGTGACTCCGATGCTGCTCGGCCTGGCGAATGGGTGATCGCCATCGGCAACCCCTACGGAAGGCAGTTTGAACAAACTGTAACGGTGGGCGTCCTCAGTGCCACAGGCCGCGAAATCGTTGTTCCCACACGCGAGGGTACCACGCGGATCTACCAAAACCTGATGCAAACCGATGCCGCCATCAACCAAGGTAACTCGGGTGGTCCTCTGCTAAATCTTCGGGGTGAAGTTATCGGGATCAACACCGCTGTCCATGCTCGGGCCCAAGGTATTGGCTTCGCGATTCCGATCAATGTCGCAGCCGAAGTTTTGGATGAACTCATTGCAACGGGCCGCGTTGCCCATCAACGGCCAACGCATGCTTGGGTGGGCGTTTGGTATCTCAACATTACCGAAGACCTTGCAGATAGACTTAGCCTGACGGACACCAAAGGCGTTGTCATTTTCGACGTCATCCAAGAATCACCAGCGCAGAAAGCTGGCCTACGCGCCATGGACGTTGTTCGGCGCGTTGAGGACGTGGACATTCATTCCACCGCAGACTTCACCAAGGCCATTGGGGCCAGCAGTCCGGGCGATGAACTTCTTCTCAGCATCATCCGTCACGGTGAACCCATGTTCATCACCCTGACGCTCGACCCGACGCCGGCTGCCAGCGATTAACGCTGGCACGTCGCTATTCATCCCTTTTCTTACTTTGCAGAAGAACCGAGGCGCGGCCTCGGTTCCTTTTGCTGCCCATCGCCTCTCTGATCCCCACAACCATAAACACCTGTTTGGAGTTCCGGATCCACAGGCAAGAACACCGTCTGCAATCGCATCTTGACAGGAAACCTGCCCTGGGCTACAATTATACCATATAGGGGTATATCTAGACCGGGGAGGTGAGAACGTGCCCATTTACGAACTTGTATGCAAAGCCTGCGGTCATGAAGAAAACCTGCTTTGCTCGTGGGAAAAACGACAGGAGGCCGTGTGTTCCCAATGTGGTTCCGACGGTTTGACACAAAAATACACCAGCATCGGCATTATCGGGTCCAAATCTGGCGCCAGCAGTGCCAGTGCTGCGCCTCCCCGCCAAAGCGGCTTCACCTGAGCAGGCTGTTAGCCGACTGATTACATGGAGATGTTCCAAGGCATGCAGTCGCAGGTCCAGTGGGGAGAAACGCCAGCTAACGGTGTTTAAAACTCGACTGTAAACCACGCGTTGGTCTCCATGAAACCGGTCTGGCAGGGAAACTGGATGTTTCCGTAAACCTATGCTGCAGGTGCCAACTGGCATACGACGTTTCAAGGCAAGTGCGATCACTGTTGATCGTACTTGCCTTTTGGTTTGCCAAGAACTCCGCAGCGCACCTCTACAGCCATAGGTATCCGTGTCAAAACAAGGACAGCTGTGACGGCTTCTGCTCAAATGTCTGGAGATAACGAAACACCTTGTCGGTACCCATCAGGATGCCCCGAGTCTCGCATTCCCTGCGGAGAATGGCCATGAGCCGCCCGTTGTTGGGACTAGTACAGCCGTAAGCGTCGCCATAAAGGCGGATATACTGCTGTTTCAGGCCAGGAAAATGGCGATCCAGCATCCGATAATAATGTTCCCGGTTGCCCTGGCGCAGCGTCATGCCAAATCCAAAACAAAGAATGGCCTGAACTTGGGCTGCAAAACAGTACTGCAAAATACCCCGCAGGTTTTCTTCGCTGTCGTTAATGAACGGTAGAATGGGCGAGAGCCAGACCACCGTGGGAATACCTTCATCCCGCAGCACCGTCAGCACCTCAAAACGTTCCTTAGTTGTG
>PWMW01000232.1 GCA_003559095.1 Clostridiales bacterium
GAAGGTTCCAAATCCTATGATCCTGAGAACAAGATTGTCTTTGGTGTGGGGCCCTTTACCGGCACAGGTATTCCCTGCAGCAGCCGCACCAATATTACATCGTTGATGCCGACGCATCAGCACCTTATCGGCGACAGTCATATGGGTGGGCATTTCGCCGCCGAATTGAAGTATGCCGGCTGGGACAGCATTATCGTGGAAGGCAAGGCCTCCAGCCCGGTTTGGCTTCGTATTGAGAACGACAAGGTAACCATTGAAGATGCCAGCCGTATCTGGGGTCAAGGAACCTTCCAGGCTACGGCCGATATCTGTTCCATCATGGGAGCAGAAGCACATGTGGCCACCATTGGTCCAGCTGGTGAGAACATGGTCAATCAGGCTATCGTCATCACCGGCGGCAGCCACTCTGCTGGCGGCCACGGCGGTGTCATGGGCTCGAAAAACTTGAAAGCTATTGGCGTTAAAGGTACACTGCCGGTATACATGGGCGGTACCAAAGAAGCATTGATGGAACTGGATCGCCATGCTATGGCCATTATCGGTTCCAACAACCAGCACGTGGTACCCAGCACGCCTATGCCATGGGCCGAGTATCACCATAACCGCAGCCGCTGGACAGCCCGTCCTGGTCTGTTCTGGGGTAACGCCAATCCACCGGTGGAAACTGGCGAATGTCCTCCAGAAGACATGAACAGTGTTGGACTGCGTTGTCATAAGGCGGTCTTTGACCACGGCGATATCGCTGAAGATTACACTACCCGTATGGGCGGCTGTCAGTCCTGTCCGATCCGCTGCCACTCACAGCTGGAAGTTCCGGAAGCAGAGCAGTATGGAGTATCTCGCTTTGCCGCCAACACCTGTGTTGGTTGGTCATTCCCCCGTTCCATTATGTTGAAGGGATACAAGGATGGCAGTACTGGTCGCGGCACCAAAGAAGCACTGATTGCCACTGTGGTCAGCAGTAATCTGGCTGATGATTGGGGTCTGTGGTGCAACTACAACCAGATCAGCCGTGACTTCCGCTACGCCTACGATATGGGTATTCTGGAGAAAGTACTGCCTGCCGAAGAGTACAACAGTATTCCCTGGGATCTCTTGGAAGCCGGCGACCCCAACTTCCTGCATGAGTTCTATCGCCGCATCTGCACCAAGGAAGGCGAGTTCAGCCATTTGGGCGATGGTTCCTACGAAGTATCCCGCCGCTGGGGCTTCGGTGACGACTATTACAGTGAAGCTGCCTGGCGCCTCTGGAACCCAGTCTTGGGCTTCCCGCAGCATCACAGCAGCGAGACCGCAGCGCAGGTGGGTTCGTTGGTCAACTTGATGTTCAACCGCGATGCCCAGCTGCACACACACGTCAACTTCACTGGCTCTGGACTGCCCATCGAAGTGCAGAAGGAAGTTGCTGGCAAGATTTGGGGTTCGCCGGACGCATTGGATGAGCCGGCAAACTATACGCCGATGAATGTTTACAAAGCGAATTTCGCCAAGTACAGTATTCTTCGGAATGTCCTGCATGACTCCTTGACGCTGTGTAACTGGATGTGGCCTCTGCAGGTATCGCCTCACAAAGAACGAGGGTACCTGGGCGACACTGCTCTGGAAGCTAAGTTCTACTCCCTGATCACCGGGATCGAAAAGACGGAAGAGGAACTGGATCTGGATGCAGAACGCATCTTCACGCTGCATCGTGCCTTAACGGTGAAGCAGATGGGCACAACAGACATGCGGAACAAGCATGATGTTATGGCGGATTACGTCTTTGATCGTGATCCAGACATGGAGCCCTTTACCGAAGGTACTATCAAGATGGATCGGGAAGACATGGAACTGGCCAAGACCATGTTTTACGAACTCATGGGTTGGGATGCCGAAACCGGTGCACCCACTCGCGCTTGTCTTGAGCGCCTTGATATGGCCTACGTAGCGGATGAGCTGCAAGCAAAAGGTTTGCTGCCAGCCTAGATCACAACTCGCTGAACCTTGGCGTGGAATGAGATAGAAGTAGTGGAATGAGATAGAATGAAGCGAAGGGCAGGACATTGTCCTGCCCTTCGCCAGTGTAGAACCACGTCGGTGCAGCGGTTGACGGGCTTTGAGACGCTGCCTTAGCAGCGAGATAAGAGCGCGCTCTGCATGGCAGGGCCCGTCTAGCAAGTTCGGATAAAAGGGGCGATCGATCATGGCTCAACAGCAGGCGCCGAGTCCTAAGGCGCGCATAGCGCAGCGGATCCGCAGTCAATCCAGCCGGGGACATTTTGTCACCGTGGAGGAACTTACTGAACCACCATTTACCTTCACGGAAGACGCGGCCCTGGCTAATCTGGAAGCCATGGCTGCCGATGAACGCTACCAAGATATTCAATGGATCCAAGGAAGCAAGGGAAGTTATCTGTACAGTAATCAGAACATGACAGAGAATTTTGCTCGTCTGCAGGTTCATGTTACGGAAAAGAACATCCTGGCCATGGTGGCCGAGGCCGTCCGCCATGACTCTAGTACTTACCCGCGACCGACAGACATTGGGGCCTTACGCTACAAGCCGTACAACCTCGAGCAGGATTTCCTAGATGAAGTGTTGAAAGAGATCCAAGAGAACGGCGAATATGCAGATATCCAGCAGATTACGGCCAGCACGGGAGTCCGTTACCTGTACTCGAACAAATTCCTACAGCCGCGACGGGCTCAGGCCTTGGTTGAACTGCGAGAGGTCTTGGAAGACGAGTAACCTTGGGATACAGTATTGTCGTGGTTTTGGAGGGATGAAGTTGGCGAAGGATACGGATGTTAGGTATCATGTATGTGAAGAAGCTCCTGTAGAGCTGATTGTGAATGGTGTTACTTTGGTGACGTTTATGTGCACGCCGCAGGATCTGAAAGATCTGGCCATGGGTCACATGATAGCCCGGGGCGTGGCGTCAAGTATCGACGACGTATACACCATGGCCGCGTGTGAGGACATGAAAAAGATCTATGTGCGAACTGGCACAGACGTGGACAAAGAGCAGTACGGGTTGGGAAGCGTTTTGGCCAGCAGCTGCGGCAGTGGCAGTCATTTTCGGGAGGAATTTTTGGCACAGGCCCCTAACACGTCTGATTTCACCGTCTCCCTGGCAAAACTGAAATCCTATGCTGCCACCATGTTTCGGGAAGCCGTTATGCACAAGGCTACGGGCGGCATGCACTGTGCGGCGTTAGCCGATGCTCATGAGGTCTTGGCTGTACGGGAAGATGTGGGGCGTCACAATGCCTTGGATAAGGTGATCGGTAAAGGAGTCTTTTTGAGTGCTGATTTTGCTCACTGTGCTCTGCTCAGTACAGGCCGGGTGGCCACAGACATGGCGTTGAAGGCTGTGGCCATGAAGACACCAATTGTCGCAACACGCAGCATACCCACCAGCATGGCTTTGGAGATAGCAGAAGCTTTGGGAATCACCATGGTTGGACGCATTGCTTCAGCAAACCCCGTGGTGTACTGCCACGGACGGCGAATTCTCCTGGAAGAAGAACAAGTCTCTTGACGGTTGTCGAGGGAGGAACTCTGTGAGGTGATGATGATGCTGGGCCGTTTGGGTGTTGTGGAACTGGTGGTCATCGCGGCCGTGGTGCTCTTCATTGTGGGACCAAAACGTCTGCCTGGGGCTGCACGTTCTGCAGCCAAAGGTTTTTCCGAGTACCAGAAGGTGACAAAGGAAATCAAAGATACACTGAATGTGACGGATCTGTTTAAAGGAAAATAGCGAAGGAGGGCGAACAATGTTTGGTAGACTGGGACCAATGGAATTGATTCTGATTCTGGCCATTGCGCTGGTGATCTTTGGACCATCGAAACTTCCCGCAATTGGTTCTTCCATGGGCAAAGCCATCAAGGAATTCCGCAGCCACGCCAATAACGTGTCTGGAACCGAGGAAGAGAAAACTGACGGGAACTAATTGGCAGGGGATGGATGTACGTGGCGGACAAGAGTCTAACATTTATTGAGCATCTGGCGGAGCTGCGCAATCGTCTGATGATAATAGCAGTGGCGATTCTAGCCGGGACCATTGGCAGCTTTGTCTTTGTCGACCAGCTGACGGCATTGGTCCTCGAGCCCGCCAAGGACCTGCAGTTCGTGTACCTATCACCGCCGGAACTTTTCCTGGCTTACATTCGCATCTCGTTGGTGGTGGGGATTGTTGTGACCTCACCCATCATACTTCTGCAGATTTGGTCCTTTGTCCAGCCTGGCCTGGTCAAGAAGGAGAAAATCTATCTAAGCATCGCCTTGATCGCAGGAGTATTCTTCTTTTTGCTGGGTGTGGTCTTCGCGTATTTTGTCATTTTGCCGCTGACGATCGAGTTCTTTGTGGGTATGCAGCACCAAGATATTCAGCCAATGTTCTCCATGGGCAGTTATGTGGGCTTCATTAGTTCTATTCTTTTGTCCTTCGGCTTGGTGTTTGAGATGCCTACCGTTGTGGTAATTCTAGCCCAATTGGGGCTGATCCGTGCCAGTACACTGCGAAAGAACCGTAAGTTTGTCTACCTGGCCATTGTGGTGGCTGCGGCTGTGCTCTCGCCGCCAGATGTGGTTTCGCAGTTTTTGTTGGCAGGGCCCATGGTCCTGCTATTCGAACTCAGTGTGACCGTGGCGGCAGTGATTGAGCGGCGAAGAGCCAGGCAGGAGGCCGCGCAATCGTGATGATGCTTCTCATTATGGGAGGTGAAGAATAGATGTTTGCACGTATAGGTCCCATGGAGTTAATGTTGATTCTTGCTGTGGCGCTGATTGTCGTCGGACCCGCCAAGCTTCCGGAAGTGGGCAGTGCCTTAGGGAAAACCATTCGCGGCTTTCGTGAGTCCATGAAGGATATTGAAAAGACCTTTGACGAACCTCCTGCGGCCCCCAAAACAGCCCAGGCGAAACCCGCGGCGACCCCAGAAGCTGAGACTCCGGTTAACACCACCGACAAGCCCTAGAAAGCCTCACGCCAACAGTCGTATTGGATGGCCATACAAGAATCGCGAACAAACAAGAATCGCGAAATCCGGTTAGTAAGGATTTCAGTGACCGCGAGCTGCCAAGAGTGCCCGTCGCCTAGGATTTTGGATTTGCCGTTTTGGGTAGGTGGCGGAGGATTTTGAAAAGACCATTACGTGTCTGCCAGCAGACACTGTATGCAGAGTGCAGAGATCCACTGTTCAGTGGGTCTCTTTTTTGCGCGCAAGAGCTTGTGGTAGAGGAAGTTATTGGAAGCTACCTGGTATGAGGAAGTAATTTCCAGTTACCAGGTTTGTGGAAGTAATTGCCAGCCACCAGATACATGGAATAAAATTCCAAATACCGGATGCCTCACGCATTTAGGAGTGGATACCAATCTTGCCATCAAGAGTCTTTGCGTGTGATATCAACATAACCCGAAAATACCGTCCGGTTTTGAGCAAGGCCCGCTCTGAAGGTTTGCGGGCTGTGGTTTCCGATAGCTCCGTGGAAGTGGATCTGCCTGTGTTTTCACCGGATGGTCCCGAGGCCGTCGCTGCCTTTATCTGCGACATATGTCTGTGTCATGCAGATGTCGGTGTTGGTTCGTAATGGGGCGACAGCCAGCATTTTTGCGGTAATGATGAACACTGGGGTTCCCTTTGTTGAGAGAGCTCCGGTGTTTGGGCGTTTGGGCCTTTGGGAGGTGACAGACGTATGAGGGGAACACTTCGTTTCCGCAGTTTTTGCGCCCGGACTGGCTGCAGGCAGGAACGGTGCTTTCTGTCTCGAAACCATCTCTTAGCACGTAGTTTCCCTGAGCGAGGAGAATGACCTGTGGAAGCACAATGGCATGATCCGCACCCAGCGGTGGATGGGCAGAGTATTCGGCTAGCGCTGGCCGCGAATTTCGGTTTCAGCGGTATATCCTTGGAGCCTGCTCCTCGGGGTTTTGTGGCGCAAACGTACTATGTAAGTGCTGTGGCATCGTCTCAGGCCAACGCTGTGAATCGCTATTTCTTGAAGGTGTTTCCGAACCAGCGGTTGGCGCAAAACGTTGCTGCCAGCGCGCAGGTTCAGGTGCCTTTAGCCCAGTATCTCAGGTCAGAATATGGGTATGCAGTGATTCCGCAGCCGCTTGCGACCAAGGCAGGGTCGTTGGTGTTTACAGTGGATTCCATAACCTCTGAGGACCACAGCTGCGTTCGAGCCAGTCCGGTCACACCGCTCACTGCTGTTATGTATGAACGCCTGCCAGGTACGGCCGTACGGGAGTACAGTTGGAAGCAGTATTTCACCGTCCTCTGCCGCATTCACAGAGCATCCCAAGCACTGGCACACCTGCGCTGCCCAGAACTTGAGGAGCAATTTCACGTGCCGGAGTGGCACCATTGGGAGATACTTCTAGACGCTTTAACTCAGGGCAGTGGTGATTCTGTCGAACAGAGGGTGGTGGAGTATCTAGAGCCCCGTTGGCAGGCTCTGCACATTCATTGGCAACAGTGGCGAGACGCGGCCAATCATTGCCGGGCGGTGCCGATGTTGGCGTACATCACCCACGGAGACGGTCCTGGGAATGTTATGCAGCTTGATGCCGGGCTGGCATTGGTGGATTGGGATGATCTGCTTTGGGCTCCCTGGGAACGAGATACCTGGTTCCATGCCTTTAATCCACAGCAGCGGGATGCGCTGGTCAGTACACAGCGACAGTATGGTCTTCCGGTGGGGTTTCGGCCAGGGTTTCTTCACTTTTATGCGGCCAAGCGCTTTTTCGATGACCTGCTGGATTTCCTAGAAGGAATCCACAAAGCTGATGCTGAAGCAACGAAGCAGAGTCTCCTTGCTGGCATGATGCAAGATTGCTTCGGTTGGACGTTTCCGATTCTAGAAAGTCTGCATGTTGATCCTGCGTGATGATTCGTGTCCCCACAGGCCCAGTGGCAGAGGCCGCCCCGCGGGCTGCGCTGTGTCTTGGCTTCGGACCCCATCAGAAGGAGGTGGATTCCAACGGCTCCCGGATGTTGTACTGGTATGGGCGTCCGTGCTGTTACGGGAGACTGGTTGGAGATGCAATGAATATTGCACTGCTTCATTTTCGAGTCGGTGAAACCGATGGCGTATCACTAGAGATGGAAAAATGGAAGACCGCACTGGAGCAGGTGGGACACAAGGTGTTCTTGTTTTCGGGTAGCAGCCACCATGGTGTGTATATCCCCGGTCTGGAATTTGACAATCCTCGGAATAAGGGGATCCATGAACGGGCCTTTGGGGGCAAGCTGGACAGCGAAGGTTTTCTGCGGCGGGATATCGATGTGTATGCGGCCGAAATCAAGCAGGCTTTAAAGACGGCTATAGCAGAGTACGATATCCAAGTGTTGGTGGCCAACAATGTTCTGTCGTTGGGGCACAATTTGGCTGCGGGATTAGCGGTGACCCATGCCGCTGGGGAGACGGGCATTCAGTTGATGGCCCATCATCATGATTTTCATTGGGAGCGAGAACGCTACGCCAAGCCTACGTGTCCGTATGTGTCCCAACTGCTGCGGGATTACTTCCCATCGGTGAAGCAGATTGCTCACCATGTGGTGATCAACTCCTTGGCCCGGGATGCACTGCGGGAACACTATGGCGTGGAGGCCACCATCGTACCGAATGTGTTTGATTTTCAACAAACGCCTTGGCAGGCCGACGCCTATAACCAGGATTTTCGCCAAACGCTGAGACTGGATGAAGGGGATTTGGTACTGCTGCAGGCGACGCGGGTTACGAAGCGCAAAGCCATTGAACTGGCCATACGGCTGGCCGCTTACCTCGGCAAGCGGCGTGCAATTTTAGAGGAGAGTTTGTATCGGCCGGGTTTTGGCCCAGCGAGCCGCATCGTTCTCTTTCTGCCGGGGCTCATTGAAGCAGAGCCGGGTTACCAAGAGTATCTGATGGACTTGGCTGATGGCCTTGATGTGCAGCTGCTGTGGGCCAATCCTTGGGTGCAGGATCAACGGCAGACCCGGGATGGCAAAAAGCAGTACTCTCTTTGGGATTGCTATACCATCGCTGACTTGGTGACCTACCCCAGTATTCTTGAAGGCTGGGGGAATCAGCTTCTGGAAGCAGTCTTTGCTAAGAAGCCTGTAGTTTTGTATGAGTATCCCGTCTATGCCCAAGACATCAGCAAGTTCGGTTTTGACGTGGGCAGTTTTGGTCAAACGCACCAATTGAATGATGAAGGTTATGTGCAGGTGTCCAAGCAGCAGATGGAAGCAGCAGGTGCGGCAGCACTGCGGTATCTGACGGATTCAGCTGCTCGCCAGCGTGCTGTGGACCATAACTTTGCTGTGGGGCAGGAGCATCTTTCCTACCAAGCCCTGGCCAAGATCGTGGTCCCATTGTTCAAACACAGCTGAGAGGAAGTGGTTTACACAATGATAAAAGGTATTGCACACCTGGCTTTCACGGTTACTGACATGGAGAAAGCTTTAGGCTTTTACGTGGATGGTCTGGGTTTCACGAAGGCCTTTGAGTTAGCAGATGATGCCGGTAAGCCCTGGATCGTATACTTAAAAGTGGCTCCTGGTCAGTTTATTGAGCTGTTCTACCACGGGATTAAGGGACCGGAGCCCACTCGCAACCAGGCAGGTTATGCTCATTTGTGTCTGGAAGTGGATGATATTGAAGCCATTGCTCAGCAGATGGCCGATGCTGGTATTCCCCTGGACATCCCAGTGCAGCAGGGGAAGGACTTGAATCGGCAGTGTTGGGTGCGGGATCCCGATGGTAACCGCATTGAGTTCATGGAGATGCACCCAGATTCGCCGCAGAATCGAGCATAAGAACCGGGTCAATGGAAAGCGCCAGCGGGGCACACCAGTGAAGTCCAACCTATCTCAAGCGTGATCAACCGCGTTGAGAGACAGGTGGACGGATCTCGGTGAGGCCCGCTTTTTGTTTTGCCGTGAAGCTGCTGGAATCAGCTCTTGACTGGAGAGGAATAAATCCGGTGGGACTATTGACAGAAGTTATCATTGGGTTATCACAGGATTGTAATCAGTTCAAAGTTGGTATCATAATAAACCTTGGTCTGGAGGGAGCATGATGAAGACCCATTCTCACAGTGTAGGCGATGCCGGCAGCTACCTTAAGGAATGGGGGATCATGCCTTCCTTTACCAGAAAACGCATTCTAGAGTACCTTGACCAAAGCCCGGACCAGCCAACGGTGGAGATGATTTATCAGGGACTGCAGCGAGAGATACCCAATTTATCCAAAACAACTGTATACAACACTCTGCGTCTATTCTTGGAACACCGGATTGCCAAGGATGTGCCAGCGGATGATGAAGGTACCAGGTACGAGCTGCGCACGGCCTTTCACGGCCACCTGAAGTGCAGCATTTGCGGTGAGGTCTTGCATGTGCCCGTGGAAATTTCTCTACCGCAGCCCATGGAGAACCTGACCATTGAAGATACCAACGTTGTTTTTCGGGGTGTCTGCCCCGACTGCATGTTGAAACGAAAAAAGGAGGACGGGCAATCATGACAAAGAACCGCATAGGATTACCTGTGGATGGCGCCCAGAAGGTTGCTGATTCCATGGATACGTACTTGGCGAATCTCCACGTCCTATACAACAAACTGCATAACTTCCACTGGAACATTGAAGGCCCGCAGTTCTTTACGCTCCATGCCAAACTTGAGGAGCTGTATGACGCCGTGGCTGAGGAGATTGACGAGGTGGCGGAACGGATTCTGACCATTGGTCATCGGCCCTCGGCCAGTATGGCACGATACTTGGAAAAGGCGACTCTGCAGGAAGCGGCCAGCGAAGGCATTAC
>PWMW01000246.1 GCA_003559095.1 Clostridiales bacterium
GAGCAGGCCTGTTGCATAGCCGTGTTTCCACGCCCAACATTTGCGGGCCTCCTCGGAGAAACGCCTGATAAACGGCGTTTCGAACTCGATCGTAAACCACGTATTGCTCTCTATGAAACAGGGCTGCGAAGGACGTATTCGGTTTCCCCCACCACTTCTGCAGAAGGGTTTGGATTACCTGCCGCTAATGGCGATGGAATACAGATCAGCCTTGGGCCTGCTTGCTTGAACATGGCGTTTGAGACGTTAAGAACGTTCCGATTGTGAGTAAAAAGATCGTGAAATCCGGTGGGGTGGTGTCCACAACTCTATAGGAAAGGTTCCCAAGGCGCCTTCATACCAGGGTTTTCGACGGTTCCGGCAGACACAACGGCTGCCGACCAAGCGCGGCCGTTATCAGGCGGATGAAGCGGCGGTGACCCAAGGCCGCCACGTGCTGCGCATGGGGCGCACCTACGACCGCCGACGAGACATGGTGTTGGAGACCACCGCGGACGGTTGGGTGCGTCGCGCCTGGGATTGGCTGGGTACCGAGATTGGGGCTGACCAGCGCAGCCTGTGGTATCCGCAGCCCGTGCAGTTTGACATGCAGTGGATGATCTCCATCGGTGATAATTGGTGGATTCCCACTGCCTGTGCCTATCACCATGGGGTAGAGTCCACATATGATGCCTATCTAGCTGCCAAGGAGTATCTGGCCAGTGACGCAGCTTCGCTGACACCCATCTCCGGTGTTAAGGATGGTCTTGCAGCACTGAAGCGAACGACCAAGTTGGTGGTGGCCACCAATTCTGACTGGGCGGATACCATGCGGATCCTGCGCCATTTGGGCTTGGCCGCTGCCTTCCACGGGATCTATCCGGATTGCCAAAAGCCCAAGTACAGTACGGCTGTCTTCCAGCGAATCAGCCGTGAGTTGGCTGTGCCCCCGCAGTGCTGCTTGTCTGTGGGAGATAATTATCTCAATGATATCTATCCAGCTGCCCGCTTAGGCATGCAAACGTGCCTCATTGATCCCTATGACCTCTATGGTGACGACCATGCAGATCTGCGGATACGAAGCCTCGGCGATGTGTTCCGCTGAGACGCAGCTGCCCTGGTAGATTCAGCTGTGGTACATGAGCGACCTGCCGCTTGGGTCGAAGAATAGGAAGGTGAGACCATGACCCATTTTGTGACGGAGGCTTTGGATCTCTGCCGCTCTGCGGCTGTGGCTGCGGCCCAAGAGGCACTGCAGACCTGGGACCAGCAGCACATCACCACCCGTAAAGGGCGGGCGGACTTTTTCACTGAGGTGGACCTAGCTGCTGAGCGTCAAATTGTCGCGGCCATTCAAGAACGATTCCCTGACCATGGGATCTTGACGGAGGAAGTTCTGTCCCAGAATACCGACGCACCATTTTTATGGGTCATTGACCCCATTGACGGTACCATGAACTACATCAGCGGCCTGCCATTCTTCAGCGTTTCGGTGGCGCTGCTTCATCATGGCAGGCCTTTGGTGGGTGTGGTGGTAGATCCCTACCACAATGAGGTGTTCCATGCGGTTCGGGATCAAGGTGCATTCTGCAACCAAGAGCCCATTCACGTCTCCCAACAGCAGGAACTGTCCCAGTGTTCCTTGGGAACCGAGCTGCACCACAGCCCGCACAATGTCCGTCACCCGGTGCTGCAGCCGGGATTCACAGGCAGCGTTGGCAACGTGCGCATGCTGGGCTCCACCTGCCTCGGTTTGGCCTACGCTGCCTGCGGCCGTTTGGACATGGCCTTTTACTTGAACGCCAATCCCTGGGATATCGCCGCCGGTTCGCTGTTGGTTCAAGAAGCCGGTGGCTTGACCGTGGATTGGGAGGGCTGCTATCAGCCTCTGCAAAAAGGCGACCTCTTGGCCGGGCCCCGGCCTTTGGTGGAAGCTCTGCAGGCTGCGTTTCATCCCGGGGCGTGACCCACACGGCGGCCCGGCAATGCACCTCGGCGTCCAAACACTGGATCCGAGGTGCTGCTGCTTCGGACACAGAACATGCTGTCTCGGCTTTGGGAGCATTGGAGCCAAAAAATGATGGTCGCCTTGGCAGGTTTATGGGAACATTGGGCGAAATTTGGCTATTATGGAGAAAGGAAAGGTGATGATCCATGAACATAAACATCCAAAGGACGGAGAAGCCCAGACCCAAACCTGATGATAGTAATCTGCAGTTTGGCAAGATCTTTACGGATCACATGTTTGTGATGGATTATAATCCTGAGCAGGGTTGGCATGATGCCCGCATCGTCCCTTACGGCCCCCTCAACTATGACCCGGCCACCGCTGTTTTCCATTACGGACAGGCCATTTTCGAAGGCATGAAAGCTTACGCAGCCCCAGACGGCAGCATTCAACTGTTCCGCCCGGAAGAGAACATGCGTCGTCTTAACCAAAGCAATGACCGGATCTGCATTCCTCCAGTGGATGAAGGGTTTGCCCTCGAGGCTGTGAAAACCCTAGTGGATGTGGATCGGGATTGGGTGCCGCAAGCGGAAGGCACCTCCCTGTATATTCGGCCGTTCATTATTGCCACTGATGCCTTCTTGGGTCTGCGGGTATCGCAAACATATCAGTTTATCATCATTTTATCGCCTGTGGCCGCGTACTATCCCCAAGGGATCAACCCCGTCAACATTTATGTAGAGACGGAATACGTGCGGGCCGTTCGGGGCGGCACGGGTTATGCCAAGACGGCCGGCAACTATGCAGCCAGTCTCAAAGCTCAGCAGAAGGCTGCCGCCAAGGGCTATGTCCAGGTTCTGTGGCTTGACGGTGTGGAGCAGAAGTACGTGGAGGAAGTGGGCGCCATGAACGTATTCTTCCAGATCGGTGATGAAGTCATCACACCGCCGCTAGAGGGGAGCATCCTGCCGGGAATCACTCGGGAGTCCGTCATGGAGCTGCTGCGCAGCTGGAATGTACAGGTAAGCGAGCGCCGCCTCTCCATGGAAGAGTTGAGCCAGGCATATAAAGACGGCCAGTTGGTGGAAGCCTTTGGCACTGGAACGGCCGCAGTGATTTCACCCATCGGTGAACTCTGCTGGGGCTCTGAAATTATCAAGATCAGTGAGGAAACCGGACCTCTGGCCAAACGCCTCTATTCCACGTTAACTGGTATCCAGACGGGAGCGGAAGCAGATCCTTTCGGCTGGATTGTGAAACTGTAGCGAGGATAGGTACTGGGGTTGGTTTGGCTTGAGTGGGGCGGGCTAGCGGCGCCTCTGGCACGGGCTCAAGACATTTTGGGTCAAATGGTACAACGAGGTTCTTCCTGAATGCAACTGTGTGTCACTGGGCCCGCATCCTTGGGTTCATAGTGTCGTCAATACACGCTGAGTTAATCAGCACAACAAACAGCCCCTTCATCGCCGATGGAGGGGCTGTGTCGCGCACGGTTAGCCTTTGGTCATTGCTTACACTCTGATGGTCATTCGACCGCCAGTTCAAGCTTAGCAGCGGGTACACCGTCTATGGCTGCGTGCAGACTGAGGCTGCCGGGCTCTCCGCTGCCCAGGAGGACCACTAGGGAGCGACCTTGGTGCAGTCGCCGCTGCGAGCCCACATACATTTCTTCGCTCATGGGGTCGCTGTTGGCAACAGCTGCAACCCGGCCGGCACCGCTGGCGGTGAAGAATACGGGGTTGTCAGCATTATCCACCCGCTGCCCTGCAGCATCCAGCAGTTCCACCGTGACAAAGCACAGATCTCCGTATTCCGCTCGCAGGCTGCTGCCATCGGGCGTGAGCTGCAAGCGCACGCCCGGCCCAGCAGTTCGCAGCTGGGTTCGGGACACTTCCTGGTCCCTGCGATACCCCACGGCTTCCAATGTGCCTGGTTGGTACGTAACTTCAAAGACTGCTCGGTACTGCTGCTCGCGGCCAGCTGGTTGCCGTCCCAAGGACGAGCCATTCAACAGCAGCTCCACATCGTCATCCATGCTGTATACTTCCACTATGGTGGGCTTGCCTTCCCAACCGGGCCACGTCCAGGAATGCACCACGTCCGGCCAACCCCAGGCTGAGATCACAGGATTCGTTCCATGGTGCTCAGGGTTATATACGGCCAAATACGGTTCCTTAGCAATGCCCCAAACGCAATCGCGGTAATAGGACTGGGGTCGCTTAAAGCCGCAGATGTCAATATCACCGCAGTTGGCTTGGTGCCAAGGATATTCGCCGAGAAACCCCGTCTCGCCCTTGTGCCACACATGGCCGATTCCCGCTTCACCCAGGTAATCCAGACTGGTCCAGACGAAATCACCGATGACGTGGGGCAGACGCTCAGTGGCTTCCCAATAGGCAAAGGCATCTTTGGGAAACGTTTCGGTGCCGCAGATCACGCGCCCGGGGAATTTCTCGCCATCATCAGCATAACGGTGCAGCAGATAGTTATAGCCTACCACATCCAACGGCTCGGCAAAGGCAGCTGTCAAGGTCCCCCAGACGTCGCCATCCTCTTCCGTTTGGACAGCAACATTGGCAGCCAGGCCGCTGGTCTCGGGATCGTACCACAAGCCGCAGAGACCATTGGTCACCGCACGGGTGGGATCCAACTGCCGCACGAACTGAGCTAGCTCCCGGGCATAGCGATAGCCATCATTGCGGCCATCCCGTTCCAGAATTTCGTTGCCTGTGGACCACATAATGATACTGGGGTGGTTGCGGTCCCGACGAACCATGGAGGCCAGATCCTCCTGCCACCACGCTGCAAAGGAAAACCCATAGTCGTTGGCATTCTTGCTTTCCAGCCAGCAGTCGAAGGCCTCGTTGATCACCAGCATTCCCAAGCGATCACAGGCATCGAGAAAGGCAGGGGCCGGCGGATTATGGGCGCAGCGGACCGCATTGAATCCGCTGGCCTGCAGCAGTTCCACTTTGCGCTCTTCGGCCCGGTCGTAGGACGCGGCTCCCAGCGGGCCACAGTCGTGATGGACGCAGCCGCCCTTAAGCAGCAGCGGTTCGCCGTTCAGGCGCAGTCCGTGAACAGCGTCGATGGTCACTGCACGGATGCCGAAGGATGTGGTCACCGAGTCCAACACGGCCTCACCGCACACCACTTGGCTCACCACCGTGTAGAGGGTAGGTGACTCCAAAGACCACAGCTGGGCATCACGAACCGCTAGACTGTGGGTCCACGAGGAACTCTGCAGTTCTCCCCGGAGTTCTGTATCAGCCGTGGCCACAGTGTTTCCATCAGGATCCACGACTGCGGTGCGCAGACGGCAGGGATCCGTTATCTCCCCGTGAGTCTGCAGCGTGGTTACTACCTGTACTGCGGACTCAGCGGCAGCCACGATGGGCGTACTCACGAAGACTCCCCACGGAGCGATGTGAACGGGCCCACCCGCCAGCAGCCAGACATGTCGATAGATTCCCGAGCCGCTGTACCAGCGGGTGTTGGGCAGCGCACTGTTGTTCACCGTGACCATAATCGTGTTGTCTCTGTCTTGGAAAACATGGTCGGTGATATCGCAGTGAAAGCTTGTATAACCATAGGGATGCTGGGCCACAATCTCACCATTGATCTTAACGGTGGCGTTCATGTAGACACCGTCAAACTGCAGAACCAATCGTTGTCCGCACAAGGCAGGATCAAGGGCAAAGGTTTTTTCGTAGATACCGATACCCCCGGGGAAAAAGCCGTTACTGGCTCCTGCCGGTGTGTCCGGATCCCGCTCTTGGAGAATGCTGAAATCATGGGGAAGATGGATGGGGACCGCTTCCGTTTGGGGACCCCAGCCCCGCCCGCTGCCACTGCCTCGGAATGTCCAGTGACTATCAAAGTTTATCGCCTGCATGTTCGTCAACCTCCCAAAGTGGTCTTTAACTCGGTGTTACGGCAAAGCCCCCGAAAAACCTTCCTGTTGAATGCCAGAGATCACTGCCGCGGTCCATTTCTGGTCGATGAAGAGAACGCAGGATTCGCCTACGCGGTTTTCCCACACCCAGGAGGGGTTGGTGGCAGGAGCGGTGTAGTGGCAGAACTAACTTCCACTATGAAAAATGCAGAACTAAGTTCCACCGTACTACGCCAAGGGGTGGATGTTACTTTTTCAATTGAAGGGCCCCGAAAAAAGCCCCTGAACTAATCATATGGGATTGACATTCTGTTCAAGAGGAAATAAAATAAAACGAATTGTTATTGACCTAAGATTTTTGAGAATACATACCCAGTGCGTCTGGCTAGCTTGGGATCGGAGAGTATGGGGTAGCAGAGCTGCATACGATGTGGGACCGCCACTACAGCAGCGAGGCATTTCATGGAGGTAGTGACCATGGCAAAAATACTGCTTGTTGATGATGAAGCACATGTCTTGAACTCGCTGGCGCGCGTTCTGGGACAGAACTATGACGTTTACACCGCTGCCAGTGGTGCGGAAGGATTGCGCGTCCTGGACGATCAGGGCCCCTTTGCCGTGATTATCTCCGATTACCGCATGCCGAACATGAGTGGTGCTGAGTTTCTCCAAGAAGCCAGACGGCGCTGCCGAGCAATCCGTCTTATGCTCACCGGCTACCCCGAACTGCGTGTGGCCGAAGAGGCTATCGAAAAAGGAGATGTGTTCCTTTTCCTTGCTAAGCCCTGTGTCGGCCCGGAGCTAGAAGAAGCAGTTCGCACCGCCGTAGACGAGTACATTCGCAGTGAGTCCCGTAGAGGAACGCCGGGCTACGCCTAACGAGCGGCTGACAATGATGAATGGCCTGAAGGCCCGGCAGCTGGCTGTGGTTATCCTGGGCATGGAGAAAGCCAAAGACAGTGCTTGTCAATGTCTTTGGCTTTGGTGCGTTTTTGAGCAACCGTCGGCGTTGGCATTGGCAGCCAAACTACTGGCAAAGTGTTAATCAGTTACTCTAGCGACCACTAGGCACGAGATCCGAAAGGGCTTGCCCAGCGAACTGCCGTTGTCTCCATGAGCTAGCCGGTGATGTTGGAAAAACCGACACATTCCTGCTAAATCTGTGCCATAGAGGCCCCTGGGTTCAGTACGACTGCAGGCAAACCGCTGTTAAATGGCGTGCTTCCGAGCGGGACCGTTAGACGAGTTCGTTGGACCGTGCCCAAGCAGCAGGCCTGCTGCGCTGCCGTCAATGACCAATGCTCAGAAGCCGCTGCTGCCGACTCTGTCAGCAGGAACTTCTTCGAGCCCACCGATACGTTTCAGCGAACGCCAGCAGGCTCGCAGCAATTCGCCATTGTCTGTCGTCGTGATCCGGGACCGCTGGGCGAAGTCTTGAAAGTTGGTGGGCAGATTGTCTGCATCGGTCAGGACATTTTGGATCATCGAACGCAGAGCGTCCACTGTGGCGTCGGCTGTGTTCGAGACCGCTCCATCATCGTCCCGGGCGGGCCAGAACAAGCGCTGGAGCAGGTCAATGGAAGCAGCACGGTCCATTTGCAGTTCTTCGCTGACAAGCACGGCCCATTGCACAGCCTGCTGGCCACGGGCCGTACTGAGTTGGTAGGTCCTAACGGCCTGCTGGACCACGAGGGTCTCGAATATGCCGCGCTGTTTCCGGAGGTCTTCCATGATGGCTTCTTGCCTGCGGGCGTCGGCCAAAAGTTCATCAATGCGCTGGCGTAGTTCTTGTTCACTGGCGATCATCGTTTGATGTTTGGCTGCCGCAGCCTGCACGGCTTCCAAAAGAGCCTTCTGCGCCAGCGGTTTTGATAAGAACAAGAAGATATTGCCCTCGTTCACCGCCTGCATGGCCACATCCATAGTGGCATAGCCGGTGATCACGATTTGGATTGTCTGGGGCGATATCTTCGAAGCTCGGCTGAGGAAAGTCAGGCCATCCATGTCCGGCATTCGCAGATCGGAGATAACTACAGCAAATGGCGCCGCTTCCTCGAGCAATTTGAGAGCTTCGCGGGCTGAGGTGGTTCCTGTCACGTCGTAATGTTCATTTAGATGTCGCGTATAGCCCTTAAGGACATGGATTTCATCGTCAACCAGCAAAATCCGTTCCATGGCTGCTTTCACTCCTTCTTTTGGTCTACTGCCGCGGGTTTTTGGATGGCAGCCGCGGTCCTTGTTGGCGTTGGTGAACACTGGCCAGTTGCCTTGCGTTGTGTACTTCGGATTCCATGAACCGCAGATATTCTGCGTACTGCTCCAACTCAGCCAACGAGGAGTTGGAAAGCCCTCGGGTTGCCTGGGCAAGCCCGTTGGCCAACCCCGTGGTCTTGCGGTCTAACAGCCAGTCGATGGAAACATCAAAGAGGTCAGCGATCTGCAGAAGCGTCTCCAAATCCGGTCGCCGCTTGTCCGTTTCGTACAGACCTACAGCACTGCGGGAGATTCGCAGTCGCAGACCCAATTCACCCTGGGTCATTTTGTGTTTTTTGCGGAGATACTTGAGATTGTCACCCAACACAGCCGTCCTCCCCCTTCGCCTCCACTATACTACGTTAAGTAGCTTTTCGCAACAAAAAGAAACCATATTCTGGCTTTAATGCCTTGCATATGTCACAATATGTATCTATACTGAAACAAAGGGTGTCGCGATACGGGGGAAATGCCATGTGTGTCGGTAGTTCCCAACGTTTGGCTGCTCACAAAGGGCGAGGTGATTCCTGTGACAGGGCTGCAGCATGTGTTCCACAATGCTCCCTTCGGTATAGTGGTGACTCGGGTCATGCGGGATGCGGCTGGACTTCCTGTGGGCTGTCTTGTGGAGCAAGCTAATCAAGTGTTCGCCGATCAGATGGGGGCGGAACTGGCCGCATTGGCCGAACGTCCCTTGAGCGAGTTGTTCTCAGATTGGGATCCCTTGGCGGAGTTCATGGCTTGGGGCGGATTGGATGACCAGATGCACATAGTGCGTGCCGAGACGGTATTGCCCCATTCTGGGCGCCGCTGCGCGGTGACCGCCTACGTACCCGCTGCCGACCGAGTGGTAGTTATGACTGAAGAAGTGGCCAGAACACAGCAGCTACAACGGCGGGCCGCTGGGGAGCAGGTGGACCAGAATGCACTGCTCCAGCAAACGCCGCACGGTCTGCTCCTCTGCGGCGTCGACGGCCAAATCCACTTTGCCAATCGGCTGGCCGCAGACTTTTTCGAGCGGGAGACAGATCAACTGCAGAGCCAAACCTTGCAGGAGTTGGCTGCTTCCGAAGCCTCAGGGATGTCTCGGATCCTGAAGTGGTTCGATTGGTCTATCGAGCAGCGGCGACCAGGACATTGGGAGCTAGAACTGCGCAGGCCTACTGGGGCCGCTAACTTCCAGGTAGACATGTTTCCCAAAACACAGGGCACTTCGGTGGCGAATGTGCTTATCGTTATTTCGGATACCTCCCGAAGGCGCGGCGCCGAGCGAGCTCTGCGGACCAGCAAGGCGCGCCTGCGGGCCATCCTGGAGCAACAGCGGCACCTGATCTGTCGGTTTGACGCCCAAGGCGTGATCACCTTCGTCAATCGCGCGTACTGCAGCTACTTCGAAACATCGCAAAAAGACATTCTTGGTACTTCCTTCACGGACCATATGCTGGACGACGATGCAGCGTTATTTTTTTCGCAGACTGCCGAGCTGACCCCTGAAGACCCGGAAGGCACGGTGGAAGTACGCTTTTTGGCGCGTTCTAAAGGTGTGCGCTGGCATCGTTGGACCGTGGTCAAGATTGCTGACGCAGACGTCGATTTTCCGGAGTATCAAGCGGTAGGAGCTGACATCACTGAGGACAAATTGA
>PWMW01000056.1 GCA_003559095.1 Clostridiales bacterium
GGTGAGTGACGGCCGCCAGCATCCTGGCGGCGGCTAAGGAGCACGGAATTCCGCTGCATCAAGATCCACAGTTAACAGCTGTTCTGATCCAACAGGAGCTGGGAAGCCAAATTCCGGAGGATCTTTATGAGGTAGTGGCCGAGATCTTGGCGTTCATCTACCATCTGCGACAGCAGTCGGGAACGGCAAACTAAGGTTTGAGCTGCCAGTACAGAAAAACACCAGCACAGCACGGTGGCTGTTCTGGTGTTTTTGATGCGGCAGCATCGTTCTGGGCTGTTCAGTCCACCGATGGCATGAGCTCATTGGGCAGCTGCTGCAGCAACTGGTCGATCTGCTGGAGCAGCTCCTGGATGTTCTCAATGATGGCCTCGGGCGTGTCACCTGTCCGGACCGCTTCCGTCGGCTCCAGCTCGCCTTGGAGAAAGGCCGCAACTTCAACCTGCGAGTGCAGTTCCATGACATCGTTAGTAGCGGCATCCACAAATACTTGGTAGGCAATGCCGGCAGCGTCTGTGGGGATGACCGTCAGTTTCCAATAAAGGGTGCCATTGCGGACAAAGGGCAGGGGCTCCACAGCGTTGAAGCGACTCCAGTCCACGATGGGGTTAGCCCGGCGCACGTAATCCACCACTCGCACCGGCCCTGTTAGGGTTTCGTCCGCAGGCAGATGGTAAACATCGATGCGTCCCGTCACAGCATCCACCAAAAAGATCTTAAGGACGCCATGACTGGCCCCGTAGGGCTCAGCACTGATGAACCATTTGAGACCATCTTGGGTATCCATCAGGTACGGCTGCCGATTCACCGGAGATGCTGGGCCCCGCACATCTTGAATCTGAATTTGATCTTCATGGATAAACAGCCGATTCAGGATACCCAGGTGGTATTGATGGGCATCCACAAAGGTGCGGGCTAGGGACTCGGGAAATACGCGATTGCCCTGCAGCACAGGGTGCTCTTGAGCTGTCTGGGGTGCAAGGAGCTCGCTGCCGCCGGCGGTGTCTGTCAAGAACACACCATCGAAATAGGGTACGGTGTAGAGCAGGCCCCAGCGAAAGCGCAGCTGATAGCCGATGGCACCGACAACGGTGAAGATATCTGTACCGTCCGGTGCGGGCAGGTAGTACGGATCATCGAGGCTGACGAAAAAGCGCTTGCGCAGGAGATTCCAATAGAGGTTGTCGCGAATCTGCATGCCCTCGCCGATGACCATGTCCTGCCAGACGTGGTCGGCATTCTTGGCCTGCGTAGTGGCATCCACCATGACCATTCCTTTGTTTTGACGCAGGAACGTAATGACTAGGCCATCGGGCGTTAACGGGAAGGTCCATTGCAGCTTCCCATCGATGAGAGCGATGTTCTCCGTGCCCAGCTTGTATTGGCTCAGCTGTAGGCTATCCATGGCATAACGCCGCGCCACTCCGTAGGGCATGAGACGCAGGTCCGCTGCCGACTCCGGCAGACCCATCACCTCATGATACTCTAAGGAACGGGCCAAATCAGCTCCGCGGGCCCACTGGGCACCCAGAAGACCAGGAATGAGCAGCACAAGGAACAAGAGCGGTGTCAACCACATGGTGTGGCTGAAATGAAAGTGCGTGTCTTCGCTATGGAACAAGTGGGACCGGTTGAGGGCAGGAATTCTTGCCAGGATCAGATAATGGACGACGAGCGTTACCAAGATGACCTGCCAGATCACCGGGGTGGCGTACAAAAAGAGCAGTGGTCCGTGAAACCAAGTCCGCAGGTACCACAATATGGCCAAGACGATAATGAGCAGCAGCCATCGCAGTGCTTTCATTCTCAGCACCTCCCATGACAGTGCTTCGCCGTCAGCGGCGTCGCTCCTGCTGTCAAGATGGAGATCCCTGCTGGGATCGGCGCCGGCGGCGGGTGCGTTGGGGCCGATAGAGGGCAGCGGCCAGAATCACCGTGGCCGGGACCGCCAAAGCCAACCCGATACTGCCGGCCAGGGCCCGCACCATTTCCGATGCAATGAGATCCATATGCAGTAGATGGCGCCAGCGGGCATCCTGCCAATAAAAGAGCAGGAGCAGCGGCAGCGATGAGCCTACATATGCTAAGATTAAGGTGTTAGCCATGGTACCCAAGACGTCCCGCCCCACATGGAAACCGCGACGGATCAGAGTACCTGCAGAAGAGTGCGGGTTCGACTGTTGGATCTGCTCCATGGCTGAAGCGATGGACATGCCCACATCCAAAGCTGCTCCCAGGGCACCGAGAATAATTCCGGAAAATAGCAGGCCGCGAAAATCAATGCCTGGCCCTAGGTACTGGAGAATTTGCGCTTCGGCGCTGGACAGTCCCGTTAGGTTCGCAGCGCTGCCAGCTAGGGCCGCGAGAATGCCGCCTAGGAACAGCCCCATGATGGTGCCCCCTCCGGCGGCCGCCGTCTTCCGGTTGGCCCCGCCCACCAGGAGCAGGAATACCACCGCACCGATGGACGTGACGCCAATAGTGACCATCACAGGATTCCAACCGGCTAAAAGCAGGGGCAGCATGACGTAAAGTACCAGAGCACCCATGAACGCTAGGGATACCAAGGTCTTAAAACCCTTCAGACCGCCAATGACGAGCAGCAATGTCAAGAACACCGCTGCCAGCCAGTAAATGCTGCGGTCCCGCACAAACTCCGCGGGATGAAAACGTACAGTGTCGCCTTGTACAGACGCATGGACGAGGATGCGTTGGCCGGGTTCAAGGATCATATCGTAGTAGGGATTTCCGGTAATGACGTTTTCACTGGCCGCCACAACGCCCCGGTAAGGTCCCTCAAGGATCTCAAGCTCCGCATATTGGGTGGGGTAATCGCCTGCAAAACTGCCGGCAGGAACATCCTCCACTTCCAACACTCGGGCTCGATAGAGCGGTTCATCGTCCATGGTCTGACCCTGGACGTTAACAGAAACCATCAGTGCAATGGTGATGAGCAGGACGATCATGCCGGCTTGTCGCAACGGGGATCTGGAGGTCATGGCGCAGCCACCTTTCACAGAATCTGGCGGGATACCGCCGCTTGGGTCGAATCCGTGGTCTATTATACACAATCCAAGGCGCTGTTGTCACATGTGGGAAAATTTGGTTGGAGAAATATTTCAAGTTGCAACAAACAGCGGCAGGAATTGCAGGACCGGCGAAGAATATGCAGAAACAGGCGGGGAATTTGGTATTCTTCGCTGCTTTCTACTTTACACAAAGGAGATGAAAATACACCGTTGCTGCTGCAGAGCGGTCTGTGCAGAGACAGCGTGGTTTTGGGGTGCCTTGATCCAGATAGATCAGCGCATGGCAATCAAATTTCCGAGACAACGATGGGTGCACAACTGCGGGGAAACTTAGGAGAAAGGAAGCGTCAGTCATTATGGCAGATTCATTAATCTACTTAGCACCAATAGGCTCCATCATTGCGCTCATATTCGCCGGCTACTTCGCCAAATCCGTTACACGGTACAACGAAGGGGACGATGAGATAAAGCGCATTGCCGAGGCAATTCGAGTCGGAGCGCGAGCCTATCTTCGCCGCCAGTATCAGACGGTAGCGATCTTTTTTGTGTCTATGTTCATTTTTCTGTACATCTTCGTCTTTACCGGTTATTTGAATGTATTCGTGCCCTGGGCGTTTATTTCCGGGGGTGCATTTTCGGGTTTGTCAGGGTTTATTGGCATGAGTGTGGCCACCTATACATCCGGCCGGACTACCCATGCGGCACGGACTAGTTTGAATCAGGCGCTGCGGGTGGCCTTCGCCGGCGGTTCTGTGATGGGCCTGACGGTGGTGGGCTTGGGTCTTCTTGATCTGAGCGTTTGGTACTTCCTTTTGGATTGGTACTATGCTGCTTTGAGTGAAGCAGAACGGATCCAGATTATTACCAGTACTATGCTGAACTTCGGTATGGGAGCTTCAGCCATGGCACTGTTCGCCCGTGTGGGCGGTGGCATCTATACCAAGGGCGCTGACGTTGGTGCCGACTTGGTAGGTAAGATTGAAGCTGGAATTCCGGAAGATGATCCCCGCAACCCTGCGGTCATCGCCGACAACGTTGGCGACAATGTGGGTGACGTGGCGGGTATGGGTGCTGACTTGTACGAGTCCTATGTGGGCTCCATTGTGGCATCCTGTGCCCTCGCTGTGGCGGCTGGTTTTGGCCTTCGGGGCGTTTTGGTGCCCCTGACCATGGCGGCGGTGGGCGTTTTGGCATCCATTATTGGGATGTCCTTTGTGCGCACCGGTGAAAAGGCGGAACAAGGTGAACTGCTGCGGGCTCTGCGCCGGGGCGTCTACGTCTCAGGCGGTATCATCGCTGTGGTTTCCTGGATCGTTATCGTGGTTCTTTTGGGTTGGGAACATGTGGGGATGTACTTCGCAGTGCTGTTCGGGCTGTTAGGCGGCATCGGAATTGGTGCCTCGACGGAGTACTATACGTCCCATCAATATAAACCGACACGCAGTGTAGCCCATAGCGCTCGAACTGGCCATGCCACCGTTATTATCCAAGGTATGGCTGTGGGTATGCTTTCCATTGCTCCCTTTACCCTAATTATCGTCTTAACTATTCTTGGCAGTTTCTTGGTGACCGGCGGTATGTCCAACTTCAACCTCGGCCTCTACGGCATTGGTCTAGCCGCCGTGGGCATGCTCAGCACGCTGGGGATTACCCTGGCCACCGATGCCTACGGTCCCATTGCTGACAATGCTGGCGGGATCGCCGAGATGTCCAAGCAGGATCCCCATGTGCGCGAGCGGACAGATGCCTTGGATGCTTTGGGCAACACCACCGCTGCTACGGGGAAGGGTTTTTGTATTGGCTCGGCGGCCTTAACGGCCCTGGCACTGATTGCAGCCTATCGCGAGCAGATTGTGTTGATTGCGGCTGATATTGGCATGGACTTGGTTTTGGATATGTCCATTATCAATCCGAAAGTGCTGGGCGGCTTGATGCTTGGTGCTATGCTTCCCTTTGCCTTCAGTTCCATGACCATGACGGCTGTGGGACGCACTGCGGAGATGGTTGTGGAAGAAGTACGCCGCCAGTTCCGTGACATTAAGGGCCTGTTGGAAGGAAATGCGACACCGGATTATGCCACCTGCGTGGACATTTGCGCCAAAGCAGCTCTCAAAGAAATGCTGCTGCCAGCGGCTGTGGCCATTGCCAGTCCCATCGTGGTGGGTCTGCTCTTGGGCGTGGAAGGTGTAATGGGCCTGTTGACCGGAGCGCTGCTCTCTGGGTTCACGTTGGCTGTCTTGATGGCCAATGCCGGTGGTGCCTGGGATAACGCCAAGAAGTATGTAGAAGAAGGAAACGAAGGCGGTAAGGGATCGGAAGTTCACAAGGCCACCGTTACCGGTGACACCGTGGGTGACCCATTCAAAGACACATCCGGACCTTCCTTGGATATTCTGCTGAAGCTGATTTCCATGGTGTCCGTGGTCTTTGCATCCTTCATTCTGCAGAACGCCCTCTTCTAAAGACCAGGCTGCAGAACGTCAATGGATCTGCTTAAAGACAGGCGCCGATGGGTCGGCGTTCCCCGTGGATCGGGGCAGCAAATCGGCGCTGTCTTTTTTGCTGGAATACCCTTGACTTTCCCTACAGTGCTGGGTATAATAATCTTTGTTACGGCGGCGTAGCTCAGTTGGTAAGAGCATACGGTTCATACCCGTAGAGTCGCTGGTTCAAATCCAGCCGCCGCTACCACGTACAATCATCCCGGCAGTGAGCCGGGATTTCTTTTTGCAGCAAGGAATCAGAATATTGCAGACAAGCAGTGTCAGAAGGGCTTGCAGCCACCTGGGATCTGCGTATCTGACAAAGCAGGGGGGGAATACTGTGCAGGAGCTAGAGCGTGTCTTTGCGGCGTTCATGGAGGAGCAGGGACTACGACGCGGCGGTCAAGACATATTGGCGGCTGTCAGCGGCGGGCCTGACTCCATGGCTTTGATGCATCTTTGTCAGCAGTGGGATCCTGAACACATCCATGTCTTTCATCTTAACCATGGCCTGCGCCCAGAGGCAGCCGCCGATGCTCAATTCGTGGCTGATACTGCTGCCCAGTGGGGCCTGCCTGTACATTCTTACACCTATGATGTGACAGCGGCTGCCAAAGAACGGGGTGAATCCAAGCAGTTGGCAGCCCGGCGCATCCGTCTGCAGCTCTTGGAACAGTGTGCCGCCCAGTACCACTGCGACTATGCTGCCACTGCCCATCATGCCGACGATCAAGCGGAAACCATGGTCATGCGTATTCTGCGTGGTACGGGTCTCACCGGCCTCAAGGGTATTGAGCCGCGCCGGGGTTTGCTCCTTCGTCCACTATTGGCGGTGAGCAAGAAGGAGCTGCTGCAGTACTGTGCCAGCCACGGTATTCCTTATCGAAGGGACGCCTCTAACCAAAGCGACGATTACTTTCGCAACCGCATTCGGCATCACGTCATGCCAGTATTGGCTGCCGCAACCGACGACCTCAACCGTCGTCTGGCCGTGCTGGGTTCCTTGACGACCGCAGATGATGATTACTTGGAATTGCAGGCTGCACAGTTGTGGGAGACCATCGCCAGGGACGATGGCCTGGATCGTTGGGAACTGCGGCAACTGCATCCGTCCATGCAGCGGCGCCTGCTGCGAAGGTTGTTGTTCACGTTCCAAGGCCATGGCCGCAGGATCGGTTTTGAACACATTGAAGCCATTCGGGAGCACTTGGCAAAACCCGGCTCCTTTTGCGTGCATATACCCTCAATGGTTGTCCGGGGTGGGGCGAATACTATCCGAGTTGAATCCCATGCCGTTGATGCTGATGCAGGTCACGATGAAGATTGGTCACCGGTACAGTTCACACCACCGGCGCAAATTTCGGGACCCTTCGGCACCATAACAGCGGAGATGCTATCCCGAGCTGCGATGGAAGCCGAACGCGATCGTCAGGAGGAACAGGCCTTGGTGGAATACTTTGATGCCGAGGGTTTGCAGCTGCCGCTAATGGTTCGGCGCCGTCGGTGCGGAGACCGGATGGTGACCTTCGGTGGACCGCAGAAGCGGTTGCATCGTCTGTTCATTGATGGAAAAATTCCCCAAGAACAGCGCGGCCGCCTTCCCATTATCTGTGATGCCCGGGAAATCCTTTGGGTCCCCGGAGTACGGCGGGCCGAAACGGGTCGGATTACTACGGAAACCGAAGATGTAATCAGGTTAAGTTATAGCGCTGGATGACATTGTCACAGGGAATACCCTGTGCTATAATAAAGGAACGTATACAACATGTAATCACCTAGAGACCGTATAGAATGTTGGTTCTCAGTGTTCGAGGGGAGGGCACAATTTGAATAAATTCCTACGAGGAATCAGCCTATATCTATTGATCGCGATCATCGCAGTATCCATTATTAGCAGCATGTATTCTCCAGCCGACGTTACCCAAGAGCTCTATTACTCTGAGCTGGTGCGCCAACTGGAAAATGACCGGATTGCCTCTGTCACAATGATCGGTGAACAGCGTATTGAAGGTACCCTGCGTGATGGTACCGCTTTTGTTTCTTCTGTACCTTTTGGTAAGATGAGCGACATTGCTGACCGCATGGAAGAGCGCAATGTGGAGATGACGGCGGAAATGCCGGAGCCGCCGCCATGGTGGATTTCCCTTCTGCCCAACATCCTCACTTTGGTCATCTTTGTGGGTATCTGGCTCTTTATTCTCAACCAGATGCAGGGAGGCAGTAACCGGGCCATGTCCTTTGGTAAGAGCAAGGCCAAACTGCACTCCGAAGAAAAGCCCCGGGTCACCTTTGAGCATGTGGCCGGTGTTGACGAAGCTAAGCAGGAATTAGTGGAAATCGTTGACTTTCTGAAGCAGCCGAAAAAGTTCGCCGACTTGGGCGCTAAAATTCCCAAAGGCGTCCTGCTGGTGGGACCTCCGGGAACCGGTAAGACTTTGTTGGCCAGAGCGGTGGCCGGCGAGGCCGGTGTACCTTTCTTCAGCATCAGTGGCTCGGAATTTGTGGAAATGTTCGTCGGGGTGGGTGCATCCCGGGTGCGGGACCTTTTTGAAAATGCCAAGAAGAATGCTCCCTGTCTGATCTTCATCGATGAGCTGGATGCTGTGGGCCGCCAGCGTGGTACGGGTCTTGGCGGCGGCCACGATGAACGGGAACAAACCCTCAACCAGATGCTGGTGGAGATGGATGGTTTTGAGACTAACTCTGGGATTATTGTCATGGCAGCCACGAACCGTTCTGACGTCTTGGATCCAGCCCTGCTGCGTCCCGGACGCTTTGACCGCAAGGTTATCGTCGATCGGCCCGACGTGGAAGGCCGCAAAGCTATCTTGGGTATTCACGCCCGCAACAAGCCGTTGGCTCCGGATGTGGATATGGGTGTTCTGGCCCGCCGCACACCGGGCTTCGCCGGTGCTGATTTGGAAAACCTGCTGAACGAGGCAGCTATTCTGACAGCTCGCCGCGGCGGCAAGAAGATCAGCCAGACGGATTGTGAGGAAGCCATTGACAGGGTGATCATGGGGCCTGAGAAGAAGAAACGGGTCCTGACGCCCCAGGATAAAGAGACCTTTGCCTATCATGAAGCGGGTCACGCGGTGGCCGGATATTACCTGCCCCACGGTGATCCCGTGCACAAAGTAACCATTGTTGGCCGGGGTATGGCCGGTGGCTACACCATGTCGCTGCCGGAGCAAGAGCGGTTCGTTGTCAGCAAATCCAAGCTCTTGGATGACCAAGTTATGATGTTAGGTGGGCGTGCGGCCGAACAGATTGCCTTCGATGAAGTTAGTACGGGGGCCCAAAACGACTTGGAGCGTGTGACAAAACTGGCCCGGCGCATGGTCATGGAGTGGGGTATGAGCGAAAAACTCGGGCCACTCACATTTGGGCGACCGAATACCGAAGAACAGGTCTTCCTAGGCCGCGATATCTCCCGCGACCGCAACTACAGTGAAGAGGTGGCAGCAGCCATTGATAAGGAAGTGCGGTCCATCGTTGAGAATGCCTACCAGCGGGCCCTGAATGTGCTGACGGAACATCGGGACAAGCTCGAAGCCGTTACGCAGGCTCTCCTGGAGCGGGAAACCTTAACTCGGGACCAGTTCGAGGCCATTATGAAAGGCGAGCCGCTGGCCGAGGAAACAGCCAGTGAGCACGAAGAAGTAGAACCGGCGGCCATTCAGGCCAATACCGGTGAGGCTGCAGCCAGCAAACCGCGCAGTCGCAGACTAAAACCAAAGCAGGAACCAGCCGTAGGAATCGAGTAGTCTACTGTTAGGGCGAACCACCGCCCGTCCCAGGGCGGGCGGTGGGACCCTGTTCACACAACAAAGGGGGGCCTCGTGTGGCTGACAAGTTGGTATTGAAGAATATGGTGTTTTATGGATACCATGGAGCCTTTGATGCCGAAAAGGAACTAGGACAGAAATACGAAGTGGATGTGGAGCTTCATACAAATCTGTCGCTGCCCGGAGACGATCCGGACTTGGCCCTGAGCTATGTGGACGCATATACCGTTGTTAAAGAGATGGTGGAAGAACGGGAGTTCAGCCTCTTAGAAGCCATGGCCGAAGCCATTGCCCAGCAGATCTTGACTATGTTTGATCTGGAACAGGTGGTAGTACGAGTACGCAAGTACCAAGTGCCCATCGGCGGTGTCATGGAGTACTTAGA
>PWMW01000406.1 GCA_003559095.1 Clostridiales bacterium
GCTACTTTTGAGGTGGACACCAGGGTGTCCACGTCCCACTGAAGAGGGTGAGCCACCTTGGGAATAGGGGGTCACGGAAATCCCGCGCGACGGGATTTCGCGGTTGGTGTTTAGCATTCCCATGCCATCTTTGAGGTGGACACCCGGAAGCGAACTGGGCGTACCGCAGAAAGGAGTTAAGATTCACGTGTCAGATTTCAGACTAAAGAAAACCATCCTGGAAGTCGTGGACAATCAGATCCACATGGATGATCCCAAGTGTGTTCGGGTTGCTCTGCAGCAGCTAATCGCCAATGGACATTCTAGAGCGCGAGCGAAGGAAATGATCGCTGCCGCTGTTACGGACGAAATCTTCCATATTTTGAATGACAACCGGCCATTCGACGAGCAGCGATATGAAACACTGTTGGAACAGACGGTCCAGAGTTCTAAGGAACCAGCCGAGGGCGTGAAAAACGAAGAGGCAAAAACCATCGAGCAGTTGTTTGCTAAGGTCAAGGCCGACCCCGAGCCGTTTCCTCGGGAAGCCCTCCAGGAGATGGTTCGGAGGCAGGAGGAAGCTGTACCCGTGCTGCTGGACTTCCTTGAGCAGTGTTATGAAGACGCTTCCGAAGACTACTGCGAAGAGTACTTGGCGGTTGCCTATGCCACCATGCTTTTAGCGCAGTTCCGAGCCCGAGAGGCCTATCCTCTTCTGTTGGATTTCTTGCGTCTGCCACTGTCGTCTATCTACGAGTATTTCGATGAACCTATACTGGAAAACATTGGTCGCATTTTGGCTTCTGTCTTCGCGGGCAATCTAGAGGTGCTTGTGGAGCTAGCA
This sequence comes from Clostridiales bacterium, assembly GCA_003559095.1. Taxonomy (GTDB): domain Bacteria; phylum Bacillota; class Limnochordia; order Darwinibacteriales; family B1SED10-159; genus SLOZ01. The sequence goes on from PWMW01000406.1 coordinate 824, forward strand.
GAAGATACTGAAGTCGATTCCTGGCTGCGTTCGGAAGCCATTGACACCTTGGTGATCTTGAGCGAACGGGGTGAGGTGCCGCGCGCGAATATGATAGACCAGATGCGCTCCTGGCTGCGCGATCCGACGTTCACCGAGGATCTAGTGCAGATGTTGTCGCTGGTAAGAGCGTGCCGGGCCTTGGCACCTGCGGAACTAAGCGATGACATTGAGCGCTGCTTAGCCCGGTGACTGGACGAAGAAGGGTTTATCGATATGGACGGTATTGCGTGTACTGTCCAGGAAGACAGCGACAGCTTAAGACTGAATGCGGCAGAGGATAAGCAGTTTACTCTGATCGAAGATGCCATAGCCGAACTAGCCGAGTGGTATGAGTTGGGGCTGGATGGCCAAGGGCGAATGGCGGGGTGGATGTCCGATGAAGATTGGGACTCCGATGAAGATTGGGACGAGGACGATGAATGGAACTTAGAAGACGACTGGGAGCCGCTCCCAGTCACCAGGCCCATTGTCAAGGGTAAGAAGATCGGCCGTAATGAGCCCTGTCCCTGCGGCAGTGGCAAGAAATACAAGAAGTGCTGTGGAAGGTAGCGTTAGCTAACGCTGCACACCGCTTAAGGACTGCTGCCCATTGGCAGCAGTCCTTGTCCGGCTTGGACCTTCGCTGACGACTAAGGTGTATAAAAGGCATAGATGCCCCAGAGACCGAAAATATCGCCTTTGCGGATCCATTTGTTCTGCGAGTCATTGGGAGACCATGCTGGGTAGATGTATACCCAGCTGTGCCGCTGCCATGTGTGTTCTAGACACTGCATAACACCTATGCCAACGGCGTAGTGCAGGTCGGACCAATAACCCACAATGAATGGCCGCTGGCTCAGACCCATGGATCGGGCAACTTGGAAGACCCAGTTGGTGTCGGGTTTGCGGAAGATACCGCCCAGGTCGAAGCGCCAAAAGTAATAGACATCCAGGCCAAACCGACTCTCAGCATATGGGATGCCGCGCCGCATCCGATGGGGCCATGTGAACCCTTGACAACCGATGCCAAACGTACCAAGATAGCTGCGGATACCCATGGTTCGGTCATTGAGCCATGGTGTGTTGTACCTGGACGAGTCATACGGTACGAACACGAAATTCCGCCGATGCCAGGAGTAGATGTTCATCCATGCTGTTGGGCCACAGCCTGAGGCACAGCGGTTGTTGTTGGGAGGCGTCCTGCCGGGAATCTGGAGCAGATAGGGCATATTGGAGATGCCCGCTGCCCAATCAATGGTCACGCGGCACCGGCGATCACTGGCGAAGACTGCTGTGGAGCGGACAGGCATGGTGGATTGTTTGTACAGTGTGCGAGCCAAATCCCATTCCCAGAGAATTTCCTCTTCCGTGGGTCGGAAAAAGGCGCTGGGATCCAATTTGCTCTTCCACTGATCATAAGGTAATGGTTCTTCCCACTGCTCAGGCATGGCTTGTCGCCGCGGTTCGGGTTCATCCATGCGTTCGGGCTTGGTCCCGGGCCGCTGTTCCCCCTCTTCCCGCGGCAGACCCTGGAGTTCCTTCATGACCTCGTCAGGAAGGATCGGAGGACGAAAACCGATCTCTGCCAGCAAGCGACCTTGGGCGTCCTCGGCCACTACATATCCCGGGCCGAAGCGCAGCATGCGAAAATCGCCGTCGATCTCCCGGGCGAAGCGTTCATGGTGCGTCAGTCCGTGATGGGAAAACTCCACCACAGGGGTATCCTTCTCCGTAGCGGAGAGAATGACATAGCCTGCATCGTCTCCTCGGCCAGTACGGACTTTGACCTCGTAATAGGCCAGCGTTTCCCCATCCATTTCATAAACAGGGAACACTGTATCTAACACGGCATCCTGCCATCCCGGCAGGGCAGCACAGGTTGCAAGTTGATCTTCGGCTATCCAACGATGAAGTGGCGGCAGTTCCAAGGCTGTCATTAACCGAATGGGCGGTCGCAGCGGTACAGTGGGAGGGCGGGGCAGCTGCTGGGTGGCGGCACTACTGGCCAGAGTAAGAAAGCCAGCAACCAATAGGGCAACAACCAAACGACAACGCATAAGCACACCTCCAAAATGAGTAGGAAGACAGGGGACTCACTGTTATGTGGCAGAATTCATGTAATATAGCAATAATTCTATAAAAGTTCGTCAATTCCTTCCTGAATACCGTGTTGGCAAACAAGTGGTTCGAGCCCAATCATGTCTTGGACTGTCAGACTATGGATATCGCCTGGTGGGAGTTTTGTCACCATGGAACCTTCCCAGCGGCGTCATCCCCATCTCGGGGTACGAGCGGCAAACGGGGCGATCAATGCAGATTTTCCAATGTTACCAGCAGAAGCAGAATCTGGTAAAATAGATCCATGGCATCTGCGCAGGCACCGTTTTGGACAAACGATGGCCTGGAATTGCCATCGTATACCATTGTCACTTTGACGGCCCATGGTCCCATGAAGAGGACATGGATGGTTGGGCAGGACATGGGGTGCTTCAATCAGCGTCACCATATGCTGCCAACTTCAAGAGAACCGGAATAATTTGGAGGGCATGATAGCATGAACCAGCAACTACTGCGAAAACTGGGACTTTTCGATTCGTCATTCTTGGGGTTCGGTGCTATCATAGGTGCCGGCGTCTTTGTGGTAACTGGTGTAGCCTCCCAAACGGCAGGCCCGGCAATGCTTGTCGGATTCGTAATAGCGGGGATTGCTGCCTTATGCAATGCTCTCAGCGTTGCACAGTTGGCCAGAATATACCCCATGAGCGGCGGTACGTATGTGTATGCTGGGCACTGCCTCCACCCGGCGGCTGGGTTCATTGCCGGTTGGATGTTCTTGATCAGCAAGCTGGCCGCAGCATCGGTTGTTGCGTTGAGTTTCGCCCATTACGTCCAGGCGGTGATTCCGCCAATCCCAATACGGAGTACAGCGGTGGCCTTGGTTTTGCTGCTAACGCTGCTGAACTTTTTGGGAGTCAAGAAAACCAGCCTCTTTAACGTGATTGTTGTTCTCTTCACTGTCACCGTGCTGGTCGTATTCAGCCTCGTGGGTATGAGCAAGGCATCTGTAACGAACTTCATCCCCTTCGCCCCCTTTGGGCTGCGGGGCATTTTGCAGGCGGCGCTCTTGTTGTTCGCGTATACAGGTTATGCTCGCATTGCCACGCTGGGTGAGGAGGTGGAGAATCCTCAGGTCACTATTCCTAAGGCCATCCTAATAGCTTTCGGTGGTTCAGCTTTGATTTATCTTTTGGTGTCTTCAGCGATGCTTGGGACGACACCAGCGGCGCAATTGGCCACGGGCTCTCCCCTGGAGACAGCAGCCCAGCAGTGGGCAATGCCTTGGCTGGAGGTGTTGATAGCCATGGCTGCCATCTCGGCTATGGTCAGTGTACATCTGGGCCAACTTCTAGGTATCAGTCGGATGTTCTTTGCCATGGCCAGAAACAAGGATCTACCCGGTGTTCTCAGTGGCATATGGGTGAAACGGGATATTCCCCATATGGCGCTGCTTGTCACGGGCGGGTTTGTCATCCTTTTGGTGATAGTTGCTGATTTCATCAGCATCATTGCGATGGCTTCCTTTGCTATTTTGGTCTACTACGGATTGGCCAATGCGTCGGCCCTAACCCTGGCTCAAGCACAGCGTCTTTATCCAAGGTGAGTCAGTTGGTTGGGGCTGGCGGTCTGTACCGTATTGGCCGCATCGTTGACTCCGAACACCGTTGTCACCGGAACTGTGGCCCTTCTGGTAGGCCTGCTGTACTTCTACACGGTGGCCAGACGCAACTGGGCATCTGAGTGTGGATAGGAAGCAAGGTGCCTCCACAACAGATATTGGGGAGTTTCGATGGACTTCCCAACGTAGATTTGGTTGTCGAGACTTGCTTCGCAGGGGGCGTTTTCTTGCGAGCTGTCATCGGGGTGTAAGCCTGTGAAATGAAATTTTGCCGACGGCCGTGGGAGAGGGTGCATCGGTAGGGTGGCTTTACATCGGATGGTCCTGGGCGTCAGAAACGTACACGGCGTTCGCAAGGGAAAAAGACCGCCGGTTCTGCCGTGAACCGAGGGTCTTTTTATGTCGTGAACGTTTGGTGTGATAACAGCACGTGCCACTGGCCAAACGCTGAGGAATGCGCCGATCAACGAGCGTTCTCATGAGTTTCGCGCCAAAACGTCCTGCATGAAGCCTTATCCTCGATGTTGAAGGCTATAATCTCTGCTAACAACCGAAAATCTACTGCAGCTGTCCAAGGAATGCGGATCAGCTCCTTGGTGTGATGGTAGCCAGACCGTTGAATTGCGGCGGCGAAGTGACGAATGGCCTGCTGCTCTGGGGCCACGGCCAGATGACCCTTGGCCACGCTGAAGCCAATAATGAACGTGCCGTGATCTGTGAACATGGGCTGTTTCCATGCCACACGCGGCGTTAGGCCTGGAAAGGTCTCTTGGACCCACTGCAACACTTCCTTGGTACGCTTGCGATGTTCATCATTGTCCAAGGCTGCTAGAAATTCGCAAAAACACTCCACAGTTTCACCTCCAAAGAGTGCCGCGGCCAGGGCAGACCGCTCCAGTGGCCGCATGACTCCATTTAGCAATGTCCGAAACGTCCCGGAATATCTGGTTTTCGGGAGGTGTTACTCAAGTTGCATCTGGAAATGGCCAACGATCTAACTGGTTACGGGGACTCCGGGTACGGTCATTCTTCGACGCTTCGTAACGTCACACCTGCTCAGTGAGCATAGTCGTGCAGACGCCTTCTGTTTCGGCCAACCTCGCCGTGACGCCCAGTTCCAAACAAGGCCACAGCGCCATGCACCGAGACGGGCTGGCGGGATCCCATTCTTGGTCGGCAAACGTGGTTTTCGTGAACATATGATTCAGGGTCATTGACTGAGAGGCCAAATCTGGTAAGATGAACAGGAGAGAACTCCCGGCAGATCGCAGGAAAGGCAGCCAAGAACGGCTGAAGTCTTGGTTCTGCGAAGCGGGACCGCTGCATGTTCTGTTACTCTGCCGCAGGGGGTACTCCCAAACATGCAAATGGAGGCGATACAGATGAAAAACATTCCTGAAGTGAAGTTGGGCATCGTGGCGGTCAGCCGAGACTGTTTTCCCATTGAACTTAGCGAAAATCGACGCCGGGCGGTGGAACAAGAGTGCGGTGCCAAAGGCCTGAAGCTCTTTGCTGCGCCGACAGTGGTTGAGAATGAAAAGCATGCAGTCAAGGCTCTGCAGGAACTGCGTGATGCGGGTGTGAACGCTCTCGTGGTGTATCTTGGCAACTTTGGCCCCGAAGGCCCTGAAACCATGTTGGCTCAGAAATTTGCTGGCCCAACCATGTTTGTAGCAGCAGCGGAAGAAACAGAAAGCCAATTGCGCAGTGGGCGCGGTGATGCCTATTGTGGGATGCTCAATGCATCCTACAGCATGGGACTGCGCGGACTCAATCCCTACATACCTGAGTATCCCGTGGGTGTACCAGAAGATATCGTTCCCATGATCGCGGACTTCCAAGCCATTGCCCGCGTTCTTTTGGGACTGCGGGGTCTGAAGATCTTTGGTTTCGGTCCTCGGCCCCAGGATTTCCTGGCCTGCAATGCTCCTATTAAGCCTCTCTTTGATCTGGGCGTCGAAATCCAAGAGAACTCTGAGCTGGATCTGTATGCGTCGTTTAATGCCCACGCTGACGATCCTCGTATTCCCGATGTCATCAAGGACATGGAAGCAGAGCTGGCTGAGGGCAGTGGTTATCCAGGTATTCTGCCAAAGCTTGCGCAGTACGAACTTACACTGTTGGACTGGGCGGAAGAACACCGCGGTGCCAGTGATTATATCGTCTTTGCCAACAAGTGCTGGCCCGCATTTCAAACCGAATTTGGTTTCGTACCCTGCTACGTCAACTCACGCCTAGCCGCTCAGGGGATTCCAGTGTCCTGTGAAGTGGATATCTACGGTGCCCTCAGCGAGTACATCATCACTTGCGCCACTGGCATTCCGGCCACCATTCTGGACATCAACAACACGGTGCCGCGGGATATGTACGAAAAACATCCCCAGGAGTTCAACGGGTACGCGCTGCATGATCTTTTTATGGGCTTTCACTGTGGTAATACGCCCAAGTGTCATCTGAAGAATGCCGCCATGAAGTACCAGTTGATTATGCACCGGCTGCTAGAGCCCGATCAGGAGCCGGATTTGACCCGTGGCACGTTAGAGGGAACCATCAAGCCTGGCAGTGTCACCCTCTTTCGGCTGCAGGGCACTGCTGACTGTCAGCTCAAGAGTTACGTCAGCGAAGGGGAAGTCATTGACGTCGATCCCCAGTCCTTTGGGGGTATCGGGGTATTCGCCGTCCCCGAGATGGCCAGGTTTTATCGGCATGTCTTGATCGCCAAGCGCTATCCCCATCATGCCGGAGTAGCCTTTGCCCATGCCGGTAAGGTACTGTTCGCAGCTATGAAGATGCTGGGCGTTGCGGACGTGGCCTACAACCAGCCCAAACACATGCTGTATCCTGGGGAGAATCCCTTCGCCTAGGAAACAACCAAACTCGTACCCGGGCTTCTTCGGCAAGCAGCCTCCCGAGACGAGCTGCACCATGGAGGCGGTATCGTGTTGCGGACTGGCGAAAACAGTCCGGGCAGCGGATGCCGCCTCTTTGTTGCACTTTGGTCGGTAGTGCGGAGTGCACGACCCGCCGCCAACCAACGGGAATGTTGCGGCCAAGACGTAGCGGTGCTTTTGGGATGATGAAGACCAGGGAACGCGAATATCTCTGCCAGCTAGCCCACAGCGCCACTGAGCGCCGATCTAGCGGGATTTCTCGGATCTATGTCCGTTTGCTCAGCGGTAATGGCGTAGTATAATAAAGGCAAGCAAGGCCATTCGAGGTGGTGACTGCCGCATACCGAGGAACGATAGGGGGAGGCATATGCAAAAACATCTGCTGAAGACAGTCTTTCAACGGTTTGATGAGGGCGGTTTTACGGTTCGCTTTTGGGATGGAGAAGAAGTGCATTATGGAGCGGAAGCTTCTGAGGTTACTATTGTGTTCCACGAGCCGCTGCCGGCGTCGTTTCCGGTGGATGACATGATGTTGGGCTTTGGTGAGGCGTATATGGATGACATAATTGATATCGAGGGCAGTATTGAGGCAGTATTCTCGTTGTTCGTCCGGAATGAACATCATCTGGGAAACGGTGGCCTCACCAATGCCATGGCCAAGGTCATCGGCAGGGTGCAATCGGGAGCAGGCTTCAAGGACCAGCAGAAGGACAACATCCAACACCACTATGATCTTGGCAATGATTTTTTCTCGCTGTGGCTGGATGAAACGTTAAGTTACTCGTGTGCTTACTTCCGCCACGAACATGACAGTCTTTACCAGGCGCAGCTCAACAAGGTTGATCACATACTGAAGAAACTGCAGCTGCAGCCGGAGCAGACCCTTCTGGATATCGGTACCGGCTGGGGTTGGCTGTTGATTGGTGCCGTCCAAAAATACGGTGTGCGTGCCCTAGGGATTACCTTGAGTGAAGAGCAATATGAAGGCGCTAACAAAACCGTCAAGGAGTTGGGCCTGCAGGACCGGATCGAAGTACGACTGCAGGACTATCTAAATCTCAGCTCCGACGAACCCTTCGATCGGGTGGTCAGTGTGGGCATGTTTGAGCACGTGGGACGGGAAAATCTATCCACGTATATGCAGAAGGTTCGGGATCTCTTGAAACCTGGAGGCCTGTCTCTGCTGCATTCCATAATGGGTATGCGGGAAGCAGGGGTCAATTCCTGGATTGAGAAGTACATCTTCCCTGGCGGGTGTATTCCATCGCTGCGAGAGACCATAGCCCTGCTGCCAGACTTTGATTTCCACCTGATCCATGCCGAAAGTCTGCGGCGGCATTACGCGAAGACACTGGATCATTGGTATGCCAACTATGCCCAGCAGAAGGCTTTGGTAGAGGCAAAGTTCGGCCGCCGCTTCGTACGCATGTGGGAACTGTATCTGCTGAGCTGTGCTGCCTCGTTCCGTACCACAGGTTTGGACATTTACCAGCTTCTTTTCTCCAAAGGCTTTAACAATGATTTGGAAATGACAATGGATCATGTGTACTGCGATTAGCGCGTGGCAAGACAGGCGCATCCGGGGCAGACCGCTGCCATGGGTGCGCCTTTTTGATGCCCGTTGGGCGGACAAAGATAGTAGTGATGATGACGCAAGGTGGTAGCGGCGACTACGGAGAACGCCTGCGGTTAAGGATGGCAGTGCAGACATGCAGTGGAAGAACATGGGCTATTGAGCCGGACCATGTCACAGAAACCAGCAGGAGTTAAACCGAAACAGGCAGAACATATGGTTTGGTGAGGCACGTTCCACGCGGTGACGCTAGGTCCGTGGGGAACGGGTTTTCCCACGCCAACAGGGAGCCAGCGGGCGACAATTCGGACAAGGCTCTGACCTCTGCCTGCGGCAGCCTCTACCCGAGGTGGTTGTTGATCCTGGATCTGTGGGATCACGGCGCTTCTGCGGCCCAGCCTTGGATACCGCCTCAGGGGGTGCAGTGAGTTAGTTGATGGTCGCTGCTGTTTGTTCCCAGGTCGTACCAAAGATTCTGCGGATCTTGAAGCCGCCGTCGGCGCAAAAACCATGAGCCATGTGATACGGTGGTGCCCCAGCTGAACCCAATCCGCGAGGGGAGGACGGCATGTAGATGCAACAGCCCTGTTCCATCACGGACATAACTTTAAAGAGATGGATCGCCGAAGCCTACGGCTTGACCGTTAACCAAGTACAGTATGTACCCCAAGGCGATTCCGCCTATTCGTACGTCATCACGGACAATGGTGGCACACGGTACTTTTTCAAGATCTACGATAGGAACACCCGCCGGGGCCAAGACACAGCGGCCCGCGCCGAATTCTACCTAGCCATAACCAAGGCCCTGCATGATCAGGGTCTGTTCCAGCAGCTGTCGGTACCCCTATGGACCCAGACGGGCCTTCTGCAGGTGGCGGTCGACAACTGCATCTTTGCGCTGTTCACGTTCGTCGACGGCAGCAGTCTAGCTGAAGCCCATCCATTCCCAACGACCCTGAATGCCAAGCTGGGGATCCAACTGGGAATGCTCCATGGCTGCAGCCACCAGCTGAGGGTAGACCATCGCCTGGAAGAAGCTGCCAGCATTGCGTTCCTTGACACGCTGCAACGCCTTCTCGCCGAACTGCAGTGGTTGGCAACAGAGGATCCCATCCTTTATCAGGCGCGCCAGGCCCTTCTCCCGCAGCTGCCGGCAGCGGAACGCATGATGGAGAGGGTGCGCCAACTGCGTCATGCCGTTGTGGCTGACCGGAGAGCCAAGGTGCTGTGCCATGGGGACGTGTGGGGTGGTAATCTGATCTTAGGCGGCGATAGCCGTATCTACTTTGTGGACTGGGAGAGCGCAGTGTTTGCCGCTCCGGAGTATGATCTGTTGAACTTCATCAGCGAGGACCCTGAACCATTTTTGGTAAACTACCAGCGTGCTTTGGGTCAGCCGCTGTTATTGAAAACCGAAGTCTATGGCTTTTATCAACACCGCCGTCACCTTCGCAATCTCTACCACTGGTTGTGGAGCCTGCTGCGGGAAGAGACAACGGCGGAACAGCGCCGCAATGACTTGGATATGATCATCCATCACTGCTTGGATCGTTGGGCAGATATTGAGCCCAGTATGGCCAGGCTGGCTGCGGCTTTAGATCGTCTCCAACGCTGATCAAAGTCTCGAGCATTGCTCAAAACAGTAGGAGGGGAGCGGCTGTGCCAACGGTAGTGAAGGTATTTTTAACCATCGGTGGAATCGCGCTTGTACTGGTGGCCATGCTTCATGGGTATCACCGTCTGCGCCTGCAATGGGAAGCCAACAACATACCCATCCCTGGGCAGCTGGTCCAGGTTGATGGCTATGGCGTTCACGTATTCGCTGCAGGTTCCGGTGCCGAAACATTAGTTTTCCTAGCTGGCAGTGGCACCAGTGGTCCTACCACGGACTTCAAACCCCTTTGGTCGCGATTGACCGTTACGCACCGGATCGTAGTGGTGGAGCGCGCTGGCTATGGGTTTAGCCAACGCGCCCAAGGCCTTAGCCGCGATCTGCCGACCATGTTATCAGAGACGCGGCGTGCTCTGCAGTTGGCAGGGGAAACAGGACCCTACGTCTTGGTACCCCATTCCATGGCGGTGTTAGAGGCGCTGTACTGGAGTCACCAGTACCCCGACGAAGTACGGGCCATTGTGGCCCTAGACCCAGCGGTCCCCGCCACCTACGAGGCCATGTCACTGCCGCCTGTTTGGGCCTTGCAGTTCATGTCGCAGTTGGCGTCTTTGGGTATCACCCGCCTGCTGCCCCTGGACCGCAAGTTTCTTGAACAGCAGGGGACTGTGTTATCCCAGTATGACCAGGCGCTTTATAGCGCAGCCCTGCATCGCAGCACATTGACCCCTAACATGCTCGACGAACTGCAGAGTGTCAAAGACAATGCCGGGGCCGTAGGGGCCTTGGGCCCGCCCCCAGGGATCCCTGTCCTGTTCTTCATAGCCCATGGTTCCGGTATGGAAACCAGCCAATGGCAAAATATGCTTGTGACCTACGCCCGCACGCTGGAGAACGGCCAGTATGAACAGATGGATGCCGGACATTATGTGCACCATGAAGAGCCGGCGCACATCGCCCAGCGCCTTACCAGTTTTTTGGAGAGTGTGCCTGCGGGCGTTTCGCAGCCACCAGACTGCGATGGGCGTGATGGTTGTGGACGACCGGAGATCGATGGATGACGAAAAAGGCCAAAGCGCAATGGGTGGCGGTATCGCCACTGGCCTGGCCTTCGAGACTGCTTGGGGCGTTATCATGGGCAATCTTCCCATGGGGATAGCCATGGGTCTGCCCCGGTGCGGCCATCGGCGCTGCCACAGCAGGCGAGAGGTGTTAACGTCGCTTAGTCAAGGAAAAACGGGTTGCTGCGTTTTTCCGACGCGACGGTGGTAGCGGGTCCATGACCGGGAAAAATCACGGTATTGTCTGGCAGTGCCAGGATGCGATGCAGGGACTGCAAGTGCGTCCGGTATAAGCCTGGCTCGGTGCGGGCCCTGCCCACAGAACCGGCGAACATTAAGTCACCCACCATCACGAAGCCGGGGAAGTAAAACGTTGTGCTGTCTTCCGTGTGGCCTGGTGTGGGGATGATCGTCGTGTCCAACGACATGTCTTCAGCCTGCGCTGCGAATGTGTCCAGGGACTTGGTGTGATCACCATGTTGGTGCGTCACGAGAATGGCCGCCAACGGCAGCCGCACAGTGTCCAAAACCCCTTGGATGCGCCGGGCTGCAACACCTGGGTCTACAATACCCACGAGGTCTCTTTGCCTATCCACGATGATATAGCAGTTAGCTTCGCCGGGTTCACCGGGAAGCATGTGCACGCGAAAGTCGCCAAAGGAAGTGGGTACCGACGGTGGAACATACTGCTCATCAGCTATGGCCTGGAGTTTTCTCGCCGATAGCTGTAGGGCGGCAGCCAATGCCTGGACCTGCGGTTGTGTAGGCCGGAGGTCGTAAGCTTCCATCTGCAGCAGTTGCTCTTCATCGATGGCCGCCTGCTGGGCCACTTGGCTTGGACGTAATGCCAAACCGAGCCGGGCCTTTTTGATGATGTCGCCGAATTCATCTTCTAACGGATAAGGGTTAGACACGATATTACCTCCTCTTGTGAGCAATCTTTCGATCGGATGCGCAGCTCTTCGGGATACGTTCGCAGAAGGAAACCAGAAAGGAGTCTGCCAATGCAAAGCTTACATATCCAGCGCCTTTATGCTGGGGGCCTAATCACCAATTACTATTGCTCAGCCAGCTGCAAACACTGTCTGTACGGAAGCTCGCCGTCATGGCAAAAAGAGTATATGTCACCGGACACCCTTGACCGATTGTGCCGTACCATGAAACGTCTGGGCTGCCATGCCGTGCATATCGGTGGCGGCGAGCCGCTGCTCAATTGGGAACTGCTGCAGCAGGTGCTGCAGAAACTGCAAGAACAGCGAGTGGCTGTGGAGTATGTGGAAACCAATGCTTCTTGGCTCCGCTCCCACGAGCAGGCGAAAGGGATTCTGGGTCGTCTGCTGTCGTTGGGAGTGAACACGCTTTTGATCTCCATCAGTCCATTTCACAGTGAATACGTGCCGCTGCAAAAAGTAAAACAGTTGATCGAAGCCTGCCACAGTGCGGGAATGCAGGTGTTTCCCTGGCAGGAGCAGTTCTACAAGGAACTGACCGCACGATCCATGGATCATACCCACAGCTTGGAGCAGTGGGAGGAACAGTTTGGACCAGGGTACGTTCGCAGTCTGATCCGCCGCTTCGGCTTGATTCTGCGCGGGCGCGCTCTGTTGTACTACCAATCTCAAGTGCCCCATCGCTCCACGGCCCAACTGGTGGCTGAGAGCAGCGGCTGTTCCGAGCTGGCCGACACCGGCGATTTTCACCTGGATCTCTATGGCTCCTACCTACCGGGAGCCTGCAGTGGTTTGGCTGTGGCCGTTGAGGACTTAGGGCGTCCCCTTGACCCTCAGCGTTATCCAAATTTGACGGCGTTGTACAACCACGGTGTAAAAGGGCTGCTTGACGTAGCCGCAGACGTCGGCTTTCGGCCGGAACCGTCGTATGCATCGAAGTGTCATCTTTGCATGGACATCCGCACGTATTTGGTTCAGGACGTGGACTGGGACACCCGCGAACTGCAGCCACGCCAGTATTATGAGCAGGCCGGAGCGGGGTTGAACTCTTGACCACAGGCATTTGGGCTTGGCGGGTTCAGTCATGGAACAGACGCCTAAGACCGCCTGACCGACGCAGTGGTGTCAATCTTGAACATTGGCCAAAGGTGGTCCACTGAGCACGTGGCGCTTGGTCATGAAGAACACGAAGATCAGTTCCACCGTTTCAGATATGATCATAGCGAGGGCACCGAGGACAGCCGGGTTTGGCAGTGGCACCACCGAAAAGACCGCCACGGTCGCCGCTAGGGCGCCAATACTGATCACCTTGCTCATGCCCAAGTATTTCGTGAGGCGCCGCTTGGCCAGCAAACCCCAATAGAACTCTCTGGCGATCATCAACAGGGGCAGGATAGAAGCCACTTGGAGAACACCTACGGCTGGCTGACTGATGGCGGCGCTGGCTCCGATCATCCGGGTCAAGATAAAAAACGCCGCATCGGTGAAGGCCAGCAGAGCCATGACCACCGACATGGCAAGACCAAGGATCGCGGCGAAAGCCTTCAGTGTCCGCAGACGCGCTGGTTCGAAGTTCCCAGCGTAACTTAACGTTACCTGGTGGAACATGATGCTGGGACTTTGAATGATCATGGCTAATCCCCAGGCCACGGCATAGGCAGACAATGTCAACTCGGGTGTCGCCGTGCGCGCGAGACCGATATTGATAATCGGCATAGCAGCGCTGCGGATAACGGACGTTACAACCAAAGGTGCGAAGAAGCTGACGATGGCAGGGTAGGTCAGCTCTGTTTTGGGTGCACCAAGCCGCGGTGCGTGCTCGATGGCCCGGCCCACATTGCGCAGCGCCACTTTGGTGCTGAACAGCAAGAATAGGCCTTCCACAGCCAGAGCACTGACAAACATCAATCCGGCGACCACCGCTGCCGGCAGAAACATAAGCTTATCGACGTTGGCAATGAAAATCAGCACATAGACGATCCTAACTACTGTGGCCACTGTCAGCGAGTTGGTCTTCTGCAGCCGAATGGCTGTGCCCTGCATGAAGAACTTCAAAGCCGAAGTGCAGGGGAACACCACAAACACCAAGAGAATGGTATTGGCTGCGGCCAAGGTCTCGCCTGTGAGGCCCATCACATGGATGAACACTAAGCGACCCAGGCCCGAGATGGAAAAAAGACCCAAGGCTGCTACGACGATGCCTACCAACGTCGTGGAGAAGTTGCGCACCTTGATATAACTCTGTCGACCCTCAACTAAGGCCGCAAAGGTCTGACTGAGCATGATCATGGGGCTTTCGAAAACATGCATCAAGCTGCGGGCTACAGCGAAGGCCGCTATGTAGATCTCCGGTGATGGTAGTCTTGCCAGGCCTGCATTGAACAGGGAATGCGTCAGAATCGTCAAGAAAAAAGACGCTGCCAAGGGTGCATAAAAGACGACCAATGTCTGCATGGTCAGGGCGTTGGACGTAGGCTCGCTACCTTGATGGCTGCTTGTGGATCGGGGACGAGCGATGGGGACCATTCCTTTCTGCCAAACCCAGGAAATGCACAAGTCATTGGTAATATTTGGGTTGCCTTGATTCAGCGGGGACGAGGGATGATTCGCTACCCCAAGTATACTACATTCTTTTCCGTTGGAAAACATAGTGTCGGAAAATGCCTGCCGCCTCTGCTTCTCTGGTCTGTAACGGTTGTGGATATTTCTTTTAAAATGTTTGTAAATTAAGACAAATTAAGAATTGAATAGTTAACGTCTCCGGTCTATAATGGAGTTATGATGAGTGAACAGCTGTGCATTCTGCGCTGGGAATCATCCAAGCTGCACAACGAGGGGGAGCAGATAATGGTCAAAATCGGTATGGACTATGGACATGGTGGTTCCGATCCTGGTGCCGTGTATAACGGGCGCCGTGAATCGGACGACGTTCTCCGTTTGGGGCTGCTCATGGCCGGCAAGCTGCGGGCCGCTGGTTTGGCGGTGGAGGAAAGCCGCACGGGGGACACAGCCGTGAGCTTAGGGCAGCGCAGCCGCATGTCCAATGAACGCTCCGACACACATTTTCTTTCTATCCATCGCAATGCATTTCGCCCGGAGACCGCCACCGGAGCCGAGGTGTTTGTGCATTCTTCAGCTGGTGAAGAAGCTGTGAAGCTGGCTGAAGGCATCCAAGCAGCTTTGGTTAAGGTGGGGTATGGGGATAGAGGTGTCAAGCGAGCGAACTTTTTTGTTCTGCGGGAAACCCGTGCCCCAGCGGTTCTGCTGGAAATTGGCTTCATCGACAACACGCAGGATAACAACCTTTTCGACAGCAAGTTCGAGGGCATAGCTGATGAGGTGGTGGACGCTGTGCTGACGTATCTGGGCCATACCAAGACCGATGCGGCAGTGCCTTCGCTTCATGATGACCTCCAGGTATTGGTGCAGCATGGCCTGCTGCAGAGTCCAACCTATTGGGAACAAAACGCTCGCAGCGGCGGTTCTGTGCGTGGAGAATATGCCGCCGCCCTAATCCGGCGGATCGCCGACCACCTGCGGCGAGGGGAATAGCCGTATGGACGAAGCAAGACCGCGGCCCAGAACTCTGGGTCTGCGGTCTTGCAGTGCTTATTCGTGGATTCCAAATGTTTCTTGAACCTCTTGCACGAAGATGATACCATTGCCGGGTTGATCCAGTTTCAGATCATCCCGGATGTTGCGGACGATGCCGTCGGTCAGATGGCACTGGGCTAAAATAAGGACAATTTCCTTTTCTGGTTCAATGTCCATGTGGAACACCGTGCTGGTTTCATGGGCTCCGGCGCCGCGGGCGTTGATAATCGTACCACCTTGGGCTCCCGCCTTGCGAGCTGCTTCCATAACAGCCTCCGCGTTCCCCTTGTCGACAACGGTGAAAATAGCATTATACATTGCTTGTGATGCACCCCCGCTTTCGAAGTCGCACTCAAACTCGTAATCGCCGCTGCCCAGAAAGGCAGCGAGAGGCATGGTAAAGGCAATGCCTCGATTGGGCTTGTGAAGCTTAAGTCTTCTGTGGATTTCCTGCAGGGCCTGGTCACCGCCGGTCTTTTCCGTAACCATGATCACGATCTCTTTACGGATATCCTGCAGTTCAAGGAGTTCCAGGATGCGGTGGCGCACAGTCCCTTTACCCAGGAACACCGTGCCTCCGGGAACGCCGTTTTCTCTGGCGATATGCAGAACGCGGCTTCCCAAGCCGAAGTTTACAATAACGCAGAGGATTTCGTAACACGCCACGTCTTGTCTAGTTCGCATCTTGGGGAACTCCCACCTTCCTGGACTTAACTTTGAAGATCAAACCGAGGATTTGCAGCGTTATGATCGGTGTCATGGCCACCATGGCAATCATGCCGAACCCATCCACAAGGACGTTCGCTCCATCAAAGGCTTCGGCAGCTCCATTGGTGTAGGCAAGGATAAAGGTGGCGGTCATGGGTCCCGTAGCCACACCGCCGGCGTCAAAGGCAATCCCCACAAACAATTTAGGTACGATGTACATCAGGCCAATGCAGATAATATAGCCGGGGAGCAGGTAATGCCAGAGCTGGATGGGCGGCACCAGCACCCGGATGACTGAAAGGGTCACAGCCAGCCCTACGCCCAGTGAAAGGGCAACCAAGACAGATTTGCGCCGGACATAACCGGCAGTAACTTCCTCAATCTGGTGGGTGAGAACATAGACAGCCGGTTCGGCCAAGATGGTGACAACGCCCAAGAAGAATCCCACGAGAATAACATGGATACTGCTGTCCAGATTGGCAAGGCGCGATCCCAGGGCCGCCCCTACATCCATGAACCCACCGTTGACACCAAGCAGAAACAAAAACAGACCGATAAATGCATAGACAAAGCCTTTCAATATTCGGGCGAAGGCTCGGCGGCTGAGGCGAAAGGAGATACGCTGCAGGACCAAGAATATCAGCAGCAGTGGCAGCAGTGCAAGAAAACTTTCGCCAAGTATTGCAGGCAGCAGGGACACGAAGGTGGCTGGTGCTGCGGCTTCCATGGCTTCCATCAAATCACCGGAAAGGTCGGCGGAATTAGAGAGGATATTAAGAACCATCACCGAGATGATCGCTCCCGTGGAAGCGATGGCGATGAGGCCAAAGCTGTCCTTCTCGGAAGACTTGCTGTCCCGTTTGAGACTGGAAATCCCGATGGACAGTGCCAGGATGAATGGCACCGCGAGGATTCCTGTGGTGGCCCCTGATGCATCAAAGG
Source organism: Clostridiales bacterium (assembly GCA_003559095.1). Classification (GTDB taxonomy): domain Bacteria; phylum Bacillota; class Limnochordia; order Darwinibacteriales; family B1SED10-159; genus SLOZ01. Next base: position 17,852 of record PWMW01000406.1, read on the forward strand.
CTATGGCCAGGAATTCCGGTGGTACAAACCGGGAAATTAGAAAGATGATCCCATACAGAATGGTGAGCAGAATGTACAGGGGTATGTTGTAGAGGATGCGGAACAGACCTAAGGCTATCAGGACGGCCAAACCGATGGACACAGTCAGCATAATGCCGACGCTTCCCATCTGCCCATTGGTCACATGCTCAACCTGCGTGGCCAAGACCAGTAATCCCGGTTCCGCTACGGAGATGAAAAAACCAAGGATCAGGCCGGCCACCAGCACCAGACTGAGTTTGTTGGTTTTGGCCAGGGCTTCGCCCGTTAAGTCCCCCAACGGTGTTATCCCGATGTCCACACCAATCAGGAACAGCGCCAAGCCCAGGATAATTAGGAGCGAGCCGATGATGAAGGCGCGCAAGGGTCCGCTGCCCAGTGGGACCAAGGTGAAGTTCAAAAGCAGAACGATGAACGTAATGGGTAATACTGCTAAGAAATTATCTCGTAACCTGTAGAGCAGGACATTCACAACGGACTCCCCCTTTCCCGCCAAGGCATTACTCTACCTTATTCGGCCTTCCGCACAGAAATCCCTGCCGAGGGGCTTGTGGGGGGACCTGCCGCTGGTGCGTTGTCGGGACAATCCTAGGCAGAGATCCTTCCCATGGCACTGCCCGAGACCGGGCTGCGATCCGGCCAGGCCCTGAACATTCTGCTCGATTGGATTGGAGGCCAACCTTGAAGAGACATCGTATTCCCAACCTGCTATCCCTCGGACGTCTGGCGGGAGCTCTGCTGCTGCCGTTCGTCGTTGATCACCCGGTGCTGTTTCTCGCCATCTACATCGCGGCTGGCGTCTCCGATCTTCTGGATGGGTACTTGGCTCGTAGATGGAACAGCACCAGTCTCTGGGGAGCTCGGTTGGACTCCGCGGCCGATGCCGCGTTTTTCTTGGTGGTCACGGCGGTATTTGTGCGGTTGTTTGCTGAGTTTCTGCAAGGGCATCACGGGGTTTTGCTAGCGGTGGTCATTGTTATCCGCATTGTTAATGCCGTGTTCAGCCTTGCGAAGTACGGTCAGATCGTAGCAGTGCATACCTGGAGCAACAAAGCCACAGGGTTGGCTGCATACCTACTGCCTGCAGTATTCTTCGTAACTGCAGACAGCCGACTCCTCACAGCTGTCCTACTCCTGGCCTGCGCAGCAGCGGCAGAAGAATTTGCCATTACCCTGCTGCATGATGAGCCTGATCCGAACCGGTATTGGATCGGCGCTCGCTGACTAGGATGTTGGGGGAAGGGCGTCTGCCATGTACCGATAAGAAGGGATGATAACCAATGAAGATAAAACTTGTCCGTGCAACAGCGCAGCACCTAGACGACTGTGTTGCTGCGGTGAGGGATTCCAATATCAGTAAGTACTTCGATTCCGATGCCTCGGCGCGGGATTTCTTTCAACGCGCCATGGAGGCTGATCAACTGTATGTGGGAATCGGAGAGCACAATGAAACATTAGGCCTGGTCAAGTACGTGCCCCAAGGCGGCTTCCATCGATCTCCGTACATTCATGTCTTCGCTGTGAAACGAGCCCACAGGCACCAGGGGGTGGGCACAGCCCTGCTGCGAACCTTTGAAAGGCAGATCCTCACCGATTCACGACGTGTTTTCTTGCTAGTGGCTGCGTTCAACACAACAGCACAGGAGTTCTACCGCAAGAATGGCTATCAAGAAGTGGGGCGCATCCCAGACTACTACCTGGACGGAGTGACGGAGATCATCTTGATGAAAATTCTGCCGGAGGCAGGTTCTTAAGTCCAGGGGAGCAGCCTTCGGACCGCAGAAGAGGGTCTGCAGCCCGTGGCTGAGACCCTCCAATGGTACATGATAGGAGTCTAGGGATGGAAGCCCACGGTTGATTGTCCGCAGCCTCCATCAGTCTAAAAATCCAATGTCCCCGCAATCAACCCGAACAGCATGCCTGAAAAACCCTGCAAGTTCCGCAGCGGAGTTTCTTCCTGCAGAAGAATGTTCAGGGACACTGCACTGACCAACCAATCGCCGCCCACTTTCTTCCAACTAAGTTCGATGGTGACAAATACGCTGCCGTCATACATGGTGCCATTTTCCACTAGAGAGGTGTCGATCAACGGATCGTCATAGTACACCTCATACTGATATTCAGCCTGGTACTGGATGACGGTTTTGCCTGTGGTGGCGTTGGCCGAGTGGACAGGGGCTTGGGCTGTGAAGAAGTCCTCTTCGATCACCAAGCCCATGGCAGCAGCAAGTTCCATGAAGATGCCTTCCCAATCTTCGGGTGAAAAACCGTACGAAGACAACAACGCCATTACGAGCATGTCATCCACTTCATCCCATGGCGGCATAACCATGATTGTATTCGACGGCAGCAGTTTCCAAGCAAGCAGTTGATGGGTGTAATCCCGCTCAGCCCAGATGGAGGCAGACACATCCTGCGGTGTCACTTCCTCAGCGTAGAGTTTTAACTGCAAGCCAATGGTGACGGGATCCGTGTGCATGGCCAGCAGTTCTTCGGGGCTCTGCCATTCCATCAGGTCTTCAAAACTAGCTTTGAGAGCAGCTCGGCGCTCTGCCGCCCCATCGCCGACACCAAAACAACCGGTGAACAGCACAATGCTCAACACAAGACATAACAATCCCCAGCGTCTCATGATCGTACCTCCTATTGGTAATTCTTGGACCTAGATGCATCGCAGCCAATGCAACCCTGCACCGAAGACATCCGTGCTGTTACCACCTCCCACCGTCTGCGCAGCAAACCGAGTTGCGGCGTCTCACCGCTGTCCATAGGGGTATTCCAACTCGACGATCGCAATATCCACTTCACCCAAGACATCAACCCGGATCCGTGCCAAGTATCCGCGTTCGGTATGAACTGTGGCCGGAACTCTATAGGCCGGGATTCCCGGGCCTAATGTATGCAGAACTTCGAGACCAGCCCCATGCCAATGGCCATGGAAGTAATGCATTCGCAGTTCCGGGCGTGTCTCCATGGCAGTTTCGACGATGCCTTTGAAGGCCATGGCACTGGCCGTGTTGAACAATGGACTAGGGGCCGGATGGTTGTAGTGATGGGGAGCGTGGTGTGAGAAGAACAAGATGACGGGTTCTGTGGCCATCTCCAGCTCGTGAGCGATCCACTGCAGCCCTGCGTCAGAGTAGCGGCCGACCACTGGATTGGTATGCTGATTGTGCTGATCGTAATTGGTGTCAATGATTATGACCCGCGCTTTGAGCGGCTCTTCACCAATGGCGAAAGATTTGTTGAAGACACTTCCGCCCAGTTCCGGTCTGCCGTCGTAGCTAAGGATCGCCGACAGTTCTTCGTAGGTGCTGCCATCAAAGTCGTGATTGCCGATGGCAATCTCCGTGGGTATCTGGACCTGATTCCATATATGGAGAAAGTAGTCCCAGTCATCCGGGGGCTCGCAGATATCCCCTAGGTGTACCAAGAGGTGTCCGTCCGCAGTATCATTGACTATATCCAGCATATGGCGGAGGTTAGCCGGTGTCGCGTAATAATTGTTCAGGGGTCCAATGCCCCCTGAAGGAGGATCCTGGTCATCTGCACCGGCCTGCAGATGGGTGTCGGTTATGGCCAAGATATTCAGAGTTGCTGGTTCTGGGGAATCGCCGGCAAAGAAGTCTAGGTTAAGCGATGGTCCGTCGATCGATCGCTGCGACGGATAAAACACATAAACGTCGTGTGCCGGAGTAACTGTTACAGTCCCTTGAAGCTGTGAGGCCTGCCAATATCCATCAGCATTCGTTGTGGTCATACCGTGTTTTCCTAAGTCCAGGCCGATGTCCGCAACGCCTTGGCGGTTGTGATCAATGACCCGGCCGGACACCATGTAGGTTTGGTCGGTGGGCTGTGGTACCGATGCTGCCAAACAAGCTACCTGCAGTAGACAAAGCCCCAGAAAAAACGCGAGCCGCACACCGCCCTGCTTCTGGTTGGACACGTTTCTTCAGCCCCTTTCTTGGATGCGCCAAACGCTCAGTTCTATGTTAGCACAGAAAAAACACAAAAATACATTTCATTTGCAATAGTTCGATATCTTGCTTTCGGTTTCCTGCTTGTGGTGGGAAATTAGAAGGTGGAAATGTGTCGTGGAGTAGTTGTGGAGGGCAGCATCTCAGCATACGCAGGCAGCAGCTTGCCTAACAGACCTGTTTAATAGAGCAACATGCGTGGTTTGCGATCGAGCGTGAAACGCCGTTTAGCAGGCGTTTCTCCGAGGAGGCCCGTAAATGTTGGGCGTGGAAAAACGTCTGTAAAAATTGCCTGCTGGAAACGTGTTGATAAAGTACCCTGGCGAGCTCGTAACAAGCGACGCGAAATCGCTTTAGCTGCGATTTCACCGAGGCGTTCGGCCTGTGTTCGCTCGGATTTCCGGGAAAATCAAGGCGTTCCCAGCACGTGGTGTTAAGCGGCAGCATGTTGGACAAATGACAGGAGGTAAGGGAATGAAGGCCATTGTTATGCAGGGGCCAGCACGCAGTCGTCTTGTGGATCTACCCGTGCCTACACCGCAGGCAGGTGAACTTTTGGTGCGAGTGACCTATACAGGATTATGTATGTCCGAGTGGCATTCATGGCAGACTGCTCGCGCCGGCCAGAGGTTGGGCCATGAGCCCGTAGGAGTTGTAGCAGCTGTGGGTAAAGACGTTCATCGGTTCCAGGTGGGCGATCGGGTATCTGGGTTAGCTCGGACCCCCGCCTTTGCCGAGTACTGCTTAATGCATGAACAACAAACGCTCCTCGTGCCAGGGAACGTTGCTGATGAGGATGCGCTGGCGGAGCCCTTGGGTTGTCTTATCAGTGCGTACTCCAAACTTCCGTATCTTCCTGCAGGAACGCCGGCCGCGGTGGTTGGTACCGGTTACATGGGTCTGGGGATCATCAGCCTCATGCGGAGGCAGGGCAGCAGTCCCATCATTGCCGTGGATTCCCGCATAGAGGCCCGCCGACATGCGCTGCTCTTTGGCGCCGATGAGGTATACGCACCAGATGATATTCCCGAACGTCTCCTGGTTACGGAATGGGACGAGGGCATTCATCAGCGGGGTCTGAGCGCAGTCACAGAGTGGGCTGGCACTCAGGAGGCTTTGAGCCTAGCCGGCGATATGACCGGCGTACATGGTACGTTAGCTGTAGGTGCTTGGCATCAAGGTGAGCTGAGGCACGTGAACATGCGCCTTTGGGGATGGAAGGGTATCAGCGTCGTGAACGCCCATGAGCGCCGCATGGATTATCTCGTGGAGTGCGGTGCGAAGGCCTTTGCTATGCTGGCTGAAGGAAGCTGGGACTTCAAGGGAGTGGCTCGTCACATTTACCCGCTGGACGAGTTTGACGGTGCCAACGAAGCGTTGATGGCCAAGCCCTCCGGTTTCATCAAGGGTCTGATTCACTGCTGTTCGCTTTGAGCTGCTCCCGCCGCATTGGCTCCGTAATCCACCGCCGATAGCGGACTGCGATGACAAAAACAGGGCAGGCGTTCCCGGCCATTGCGGGAGCACCTACCCTGTCTGTTCTGTGGCAATCTAGGCGTGCCTAGAGTTTGCCATACCTCCATGTGATCAAATCGATCATCCCCCTTTCGGCGTGGATTGAGCGGCCGCTCACATGTTCATTGTAGCACGAATTCTCTTCTGTGAAGGCAGAGAACAGGTGGGACCTATCATTTCCGGTGGGGCTGGACGATCTTGCGGATACTATCATAGCCCAAATGGTACCGCTCCATGAGCGCTGCAATGCTTTCGCCCTGCCGGAAGCGGCGAACGATATCTTCGTTACGGCGCGCAATCTGCATTCTTGAGCCGCTGTTTTCACCCCATGGCACTCGGGAATCCGGTTCTTTGGGAACATAGATCTCGGCGCCCTGAACATACCGCTGTACTTGACGCAGCAGGTGGGGGGGCAGTATTTTCTCTGCATTAACGTACATAGATGCCAACGTCCTCCTTGTCTGGACATCCAAGGCGTTGGCCAACGTATCTGCTGCAATCACACAACAGGCCCCCAACAGGCAAGGGTTTGGGACCCGAACAGCAGCTTTGCTTCTCCTCTGGACGACGGGTTGGGGAGTCGCGACCAACAGTGGCATCGGTGCGGGACTCCAAAAGCGGCGTGCTGGAGACCGACGCCACCGAGCCCACCGGGCCTGAAGGCTAAAGTTCTTTTCCGTCCTGAGGGTGGCCAACCTTGGTGACGAGAGTGTTTACGACCAACATCCGATGAACCGTGATGGCAGACGTTTTGTTCATACCAGTTGGCACCTCCTTTGTGAAGTATCCTATTATCAGAATACTGCATTTGCGGATCAACAACAAGGGAAAGTTTGATCGGAGTCGTGATTTCCGGTTTGGATCTCCCACTCAGTCACGGCCGGTGGGATCTCTGCCCAATAAAAAAGTGGAGGTATCGCGCCATGGGTCGCCCCTACGTAAACGTAACCAGTGAGAACATCGTAGACGAGTTAAAGAAGCGAGCTTTGCACGTACTGCCGGAGATCCAGAATCTTCCTGGTGTCGTGGGGATAACGTTGAATGGCGGTTTAGCTCGTGGGTATGGTGATTGCCTGTCGGAGATCGACTTGACCATATTCTTGACCGCCCCAGTCTATGCCCGATGGCAGCGGGGTCTGGCACCGATCACGGTAGGTATCTGTAAGATCCAAGACCAGCTCTTCGATCTGAAGATTGCAGAGATCGAGGTCGAGGAATCGCGCCCGTGGGGATCAGTGGAGTTGTGGGACCTGTCGTATGCCAAGATTCTCTATGATCCTAACGGGGCCATCGACGCGTTAAAAGACAGTAAGCTTTCCCAGAAGCCCACACCTGCAGATGCCGGAGCGCGGCTGTTTGCCGCTTGGTGGAGCTATCGATTGGCCGGAGACATCTGGCTGTATAGGGGCGATCCCCTACAAGGGCATTTCATACTGGGGGATGCTGTGCGCTCCCTGGTGGAAGCATTGTTTCTCATCAACCGCGAATATGTACCACACGCCAAATGGCTGATCCATCTCAGTCGGACACTGGAACGGCAGCCCACGAACTGGCCGCAGTGGCTGACGGCTCTCTGCGCCACAGGTGACCTGTCTCTGCGCAGTCTCGAGCAGCGCCAGAGGAGTATTCATGACCTGTGGATGTTGCTGGACGCTTGGGTACGGGAAGCTGTACCCAGCCCTGTGCCGGCCATGACCCACTTCATGTATACGCTTATGGAGCGATTGGTGCAGTCAGGCAGCATGTCGGTGGTCGAATGGGAACAACATGCCTCGCTGTCACTGCTGAATATGGACCCGTTCAAGAAGGTCACGGTAGTGGATGAACAGTGGGTGCGTTTTGCACCCGCCAAGCTCGCTGCCATCCGGCCTGAGGACATGTACGCATGGCATTACCAGATCGTAGAGGCCATCGCTGCTCAGCCATCACCAGCGGGCAGGCGCAGCAATGATGTCCCCGATTAAGATAGACCAATGATTTCTGCCAACATGTTCTAACTGTGCCGGTTAAGCGAACATCCGCTGTGCCAACTCCATGCGCGCGATAATCGGAACGGCGAACGGGCAGCGCGGCTCACATTGGCCGCAGGCCGTACAGGCATCCGCCTGCTTGGAAAGACTGCTGTAATGCTCCTGCACCGTCGCGGGGACGGCGGCACCGATCTGGCTCTTGCGGGCCACTTCTGCCAAATCCAGGTATTTCAGGACGGCAGCGATATTGATCTGCGAAGGGCAGGGCAGGCAGTGGTTGCAGTACATACAGCGAGCTTGCCGGGAGTAACCGTCTGTTGGGCTCAGAGTCTCGGCGAAGTCTCGTTCACTTGCGGTGGCCTCTCCATACGCCACGGCTTCGTCCACTTCGGCTTCGCTGCGGCAGCCAATCAGCGCCGACGCCACCGCTGGTCGGGTCAGAGCATAGTGGACGCACTGCACAGGAGTCAGAGTCACACCTAAAGGCGAGAGCTCCGCATTCAACAGGGTGCCACCAGCGAATGCCTTCATCACCGTGATCGCCACGTCGTTCATGGCGCAGGACTCGAGAAGCTGTTGTCGTTCCGATGACATACCCGTCAGATGCTGCTCGTTGCTACGCTTGCCGGAAAGCTGGTCATCCAAGGAGATCTCGGCGGGCAGCAGGTCAAAGGCGGGATTAAGGCTGAACATGAGGACATCCACAAGGCCGGTCTCCACTGCCATCCGGGCTACAACCGGTTCATGGGAACTGAGGCCGACAGCGCGAATCACACCTTGGTCCCGCAACTGCTGTACGTAATCGATCAGCTCTGACTCGAAAACAGCTCGCAAGTCGATTTCTGAATCCACGAAGTGAATCATGCCGATATCAATGTAGTCGGTGCCATAGCGATGCAGAAAGTCTTCCACGAAAGCCCTGCATTGGGTGACGTCTCGCGTGCGAGCATATTGGCCTTGTTGCCAGATGGGACCAATATGACCCTGCAGGATGACATCATGCCGCCGCCCGGCCAACGCTTTGCCAATATTGGTGCGGACATGGGGCTCAGGCATAAACACATCAAGAAAATTGATCCCATGGTCTAGGGCTCGTTTGACCACGCGCTCAACATCAGCAGGGGCCATGCCCTCCAAATGTTCGCAGCCCAAACCGATCTCACTCACCATCATACCCGTGCGTCCAAGTTTGCGATATTTCACTTTGTATCCCCCCGTGTTTACCATTGGTGTTCTGGGTGTCCATTCCAAAACTCTAGTGGAAGAGCAATGTTAGGGAAACGCGTTCACCGAGATCTCAGGTAGCGGAACTTCTCGGTTTCTGTTCAGTGTTGCCATGTCACTTTTGAAGTGGACTCCGACGATAGCCTGTTTCGTGCAGGACATTCTCTGGAACATCCATTCGCCATCAAGGGAATGGATACCTTGCAGAACTGTGTCATAGAGTTCAACACGTGGTTTACAACCGAGTTCGAGACGCCTTGAACTGGAGTTTCTCCGAGCAGGACCGTTGGCTTTGCGCGTTGGAGCCTGTCTGTGCACCAGGCCTGCTTGGTCTCTGTCCAGTTTCGCTGGTGCAGATTGCCCAAGGGTACTGAACTCCGCGGATCTTAGCACCGGTGTGGTCCGATGGCAGCGAAAAGGCTCATCCCTAGAAGGCTCATCCTTAGAAAGAAGGTGCATCGGTGCCTCAGACACGATCCGTTCAGGTTGAACCCTTACAGACGAGGTATTTGCCCCCAATGATGGAACTGCTGATGGGTGAATACCGCCGGCAGCAAGAAGCTCTGCCGTATCTTCCTGCGGCCACTGTATTCAGTGAAGTGCTGCAGGGTCGACTGCTGCAGTTGGTCCAGAACGGGCGCGGCGCTGTCGCTCTAGGGGATGGGGGTTTTCTTGGCTTTTTGGCGGGCTATCCCGCGGATGGTCTTTTCGGACACGACCGGGGTGTCTACTCGCCTCTGTATGGCCACAGCACGATTGTGGCTGGTAGAGCTGAGATCTATGAGATCCTTTATGCGAAGGCGGCAGCCTTGTGGGTGGGCGAGAATCTTTTGAGCCATGCTCTGACAATGTATGCCTACGACAGGGAAAATGTTGACCACTGGTTTTGGCGCGGGTTCGGCATGCGCTGTGTCGACGCAGTCTGCCCGGTGACACGGCCCGGTGAGGCGCAGAGCCGGTGTCCTGTGAGAAAGTTGGGTGTCGAGGATATTCCGGACATTGCCCAGCTGCACAGCGAACACAACGCATTCTATAGAGGGTCTCCCATATTTATGCCCAATGTTTGGACTGAGCCCTGCCAAGAGCTAGCCCACTGGATGGAGCAGTCCAACCACCATCTGTGGGCTGCCTACCAAGATCAGCAGGCCGTAGCGTATATGCGCATTGAACCCGACGGCGAGTCTTTCATTGCCGAGCACCCTTCCATGATGAACATAACAGGAGCGTATGTGGCACCGACCCATCGGGGAGCCGGCTTTGGGACAGCCCTTTTGGACGCCATCAAGAATTGGCTATATCGGCAGGGATTCTGCCTTTTAGGCGTGGATTACGAAGGGCTCAATCCGCAGGCGCGTGGTTTTTGGGGCCGTCATTTTGCGCCATACACCTTCAGCCTGACTCGCCGGATCGATGAGCGGATCCGCAACACAGACGGAGGGCAGCATTGAGGGGCATGGCAGCGATCCATCGGCCACGGAACTCCGGCGGTGCTTGCGAGCACCCCGCGGAGGATCACGGTTAGCGCACGACCTTCTTCGTTAGGGGAAAATTCGTCAAAACAAAGGACCTTCGAGGTTTGCAGACGTAGTTAGGGCAGTGTAGAGCTTTTCCTGGAAGTCACAGCCGCAGCATTTCATTTTGACGGTTAGGAGCATGTTACATGGAACGAATTCGCGGTGTGGTGGAACGCATAACCTACGCCAATGAAGAAACAGGATACAGCGTGGTCAAACTCCAAGTGCACGGTTATAGCGAACTTGTTACCATCGTCGGCAGCATGGCTTCCGTGAATGTTGGCTCGGTGGTGGAAGCCTATGGTAACTGGACCCACAACGCCAAGTTCGGCCGTCAATTCGAAGCTAAGGAGTGGAAAGAACAGCTTCCGGCTACCATATACGGGATCGAAAAGTACCTGGGCAGCGGCTTGATTAAGGGTATCGGCCCGGTCTATGCCAAGAAGATTGTCCGGCAGTTCCGGGAGAACACCCTGGATGTCCTCGAGGGCGACCCTGAACAGCTGCGCCAGATCGACGGCATCGGACCCAAACGAGTGGCCCTGATCAAGGAGGCATGGGCGGAGCAGAAGGAAGTCAAGAACATTATGCTTTTTCTACAGAGTCACGGCATCTCCACTGCCTTCGGTAATCGTATCTTCAAGGCCTATGGGAACCAAAGTCTGCAGGTAATCCAAGAGAACCCGTACAAGATGGCCGATGATATTTTCGGCATTGGATTCAAGACGGCGGATGCCTTGGCGCAGAAGCTGGGCCTAGACCCCCACTCAACTCTGCGATGCCGCTCAGGAATCTTTTACGTTCTCAATCAACTGGCTGATGAGGGCCACTGCTATGCCACCGCCGAGCAGTTGGAAACGGCCGCCGTGGAACTGTTGGTTATAGACGCCGCCATGGTGAAGGATGTGGTTCAGCAACTGCTGCATAATGAAGAGCTCGTGATTGAGGACAAAGCAATCTACCTGCCTCCGTTTTATTACAGCGAAGAAGGCACAGCCAATCGTCTGCGGGACATATTCACAGCCCCTACGGTCACGGCACTGTTCGGTGATGCGCTGCCGCCGCCAGCGGCCAATGTAACCTATGACGATGTTCAGCAAAAGGCCATTGACCTGGCCCAGACCAGTAAGATCATGATTTTAACCGGTGGCCCGGGCACGGGTAAGACCACGACTATCCAAGGTATTCTTGGGGTTGTACAGCAGGCTCGCAAACGTGTTTTGCTGGCCGCACCAACCGGGCGCGCGGCCAAGCGGATGACGGAAACAACGGGTATGGAGGCGAAGACCATCCATCGTTTGCTGGAGTTTAGCCCAGCAGAAGGTTACAAACGCAACCCGGACAACCCATTGTTGGTCGATGTGTTAATCGTGGATGAAGTATCCATGATTGACGTTGTCTTGATGTACAATCTGCTCAAGGCGATACCTGATACGGCGGCCGTCATTTTCGTTGGTGATGTGGATCAACTGCCGTCGGTGGGTCCCGGTAGTGTGTTGGCGGACATGATCGCCTCCGGTGTTCTGCCAACCATCAAGTTGGAGCGCATTTTCCGGCAAGCCCAAGGCAGCCGCATCATCACTAATGCCCACCGTATCAACCGCGGTCAGGAACCGGATCTGAGCGGTGGTCCTTCGTCCAACTTCTTTTTCATCGATGAACAGGAAGACATCCCAGGTTTGATCGTGGAACTCTGTGCGCGGCGATTACCCGCGTACTATCATTTTGACGCAGTACGGGACATTCAAGTGCTGACACCTATGCAGCGAACGGACACGGGTGCGGCCAACCTCAATGCCCTGCTGCAGCAGGCCCTGAACCGCAATACTCTGCATCTAAAGCGGGGCAGTACCGAGTACCGTTTGCATGACAAAGTAATGCAGATTCGCAATAATTACGACAAGGAAGTTTTTAACGGCGATATCGGGCAGATCTGCGCAGTTGATTTGGAAGAGCGTACTCTGCAGGTCATGTATGACAACCGCAGAGTGAACTACGAAGCATTGGAACTCGATGAGTTGGTCCTGGCCTACGCAACGACTATCCACAAGGCACAGGGCTCGGAATACCGTGCAGTAGTGCTGCCGTTCAGTTTCAGCCATTATGTCATGCTGCAGCGGAATCTGCTCTATACCGGAATTACCCGAGCTAAGGAGTTAGTGGTCATGGTTGGAGATCGAAAAGCCGTCAGGGCGGCCATTCGCAATGCCAAGGTGGCACGGCGCAATACCAACCTAGCCCAGCGCCTCCGCGACAAACTGACCGATGCGCAGTAGGGTTGCTACGTCCAACATGGCCTCCTTGGCGTCGGAAGCGGGTTCATGGGAAGGAAGCGGCACTCATGATCCAATTCAGGCCATGAGTTATGTGGCCCCACCGCCATCCGCGTCATGAATGAAAGACTTTCCACCATGGACCACCTGGGTCCGGACAGCCCCGAAGGACGGCTTATTGGAGGCGTCTATGTGCTGGAGTTCCCGGAACGCGCCGCCGCAACCGTTCCCATGAACTATCTGTCCCGCGAGCGACCGCTGCCTCCGGTCTTGATACTCCACGGCAGTCGCGACCGTCTCGTGCCCTTTGGCCAGAGCGTGCGTCTATTCGACGCCCGGCGCTCCTTGGGGCAGGACACGAACTCGTGCAAGCTGGTAGAGGCTGACCATGGGGCCCGGAGTTTTGCGCGGCTTCGACGTTGGACCTGCTGGAGGACTTTATCCAGCCGTATTTGGCGAACTGTTAATCACGACGAAACGTCAGGGGTGGTGGTCTGCCGAAGCGAAGTCGGCGTTCACAAGCTCAGGTCCCAAGGGGAAGAAGCTTCTGATGGGAGGTATGATGTTGAAGCTTGATGCTCATGTCCATTTGGTGGGTCCCGGCTGGGTTCACCAGAGCTTTTTGCAGACACTGGCCCGGCTTTTGGTAGCAGGTACGCGCAGCGACACCGGTGAGACGGCGGATCCGGACGCCCTTCTGCCCAGTATTGAGCAAACCCTTTTTGACCCATCTGGTCAAACACTCTTGGCCGCAATGGAGGCGGCGGGCATTGATCACGCCTGTGTTTTCACGGTGGATTACGGTCTCTTGACGGGCGAACCCGGAGTGTCCATTGACCAACAAAATAAGTGTATTGCTCAGGTTGTAGACCAGAGCGACGGCCGAC
>PWMW01000341.1 GCA_003559095.1 Clostridiales bacterium
GCCGTTTTGCTGCCGTTGGCAGTCTTGTACGGCGTGGATCAACAGCCGCAGATTGCCCTGGACTACGTACAAAAGGTAGTGGACCATCCGCAAGCCAGCACGGAACAGCAGCAGTATGCGCTGCTGCTCTGGGATGAGTACAGTGCGCAGTTGTCCGAACACACCCAGCAGTCCGAAGGGATGTGAGTGGAGTGCTTAAGCCGATGTTCACACTGATCGCCGTTGCTGCGTGTGGTTTGTTGGCCATGGGGTCGGGTCAAGCGCAGCGCTTTGAAACATTAGAAGACGTCCTGGCTGTGTTTGGCGACTCAAGGTCTACTAGAGAACTGAAAGTCAGCGGCGATTTTGAGGAGCAGTTCCGCTATGTGCAGTTATTGGAAGCGCAGGTCTACCAGCCGGTGGATCAGGCCGTTATCGATCACGTAGCGGCCAATCCGGAGTATCAGGGCAAGCGCGTCATGACCCATGATTTCCGGACGCCTGGTTCGGATACCATCTCGGTGAATACCGATCGCGATGTGCGGGTTTTGGTGGAGGTGGAGCCGAATCGCTGGATTGAAGTTCCCGTTAACCAATGGGAGGATGTATATTATCGTGAGTTCGCTCGCCATACGGATTTCCCAGGCAGCGTCAGTGCTGCTTCGCCCGCCGAGTTAGCGGCCCACGCGGATCGTTATCGACAGCTGCCTACGGATAGGTTTCACCGCGAAGCATCCCTGGACTATACCGACCAGGGTTCTATGCAGTATACCGTGGATGAGCAGGGGCAGGTGATTCGGCGGCCGGGAGCGAGTTCCACGGTGCGTGTGGATTCCGATGGCACAGTGACGTCGACATCGCAGATTGCCCGGGTCAAACGGGGTGAAGGTCTGCTTTTGGATCCGGAAGGTCTTGCCCTAATGTACCAGGAAAAGGCTGCCGACCAACTGCGACGAGCTGACATTCTGGCGCGGCAGGCCCAGGAGATGGCCTGGGATAATCCCCGTCGGGTGGCGCTCGAGTCGCAGCAGCATATGTACGAGGCCGAAAGCTTGATGCAGACGCGCAAAGCCGTCACCAGTCTCAACGAGCTGCGCGATGCCTATCGCCGGATGGGCTATGATGTGGGCCAGCTTCCCGATGGTCTGCGGAATGTTTTCGCCGAAATTCAAGGGCTGACTGGAAGCCACGAGACGGACGTGCAGCGTGTGCGCGAGTTAGCCCGCCAGACGGATGTCCAGAGCCTAGAACAGCTGAACCGTGTGATCAGCGGCCAGATGGAGTCGTTGAAGTTCGCACGTTCGCAGACTGTTCCGCCAACACCGGAACGCCAGACCGCGCCACCGCAGCCGACGGCATCGCCGCAGCTGACGGCGGGATGGCAGCGAGCCAGTACCGCAGCGAACTGGGGCAGCAGTGCCGTCAGTCTGCAGCAAGCATACCAGCGGGCTCAGCAGGGAAGCCATGTCTTGATTAACTTTGATGCGGACGATACCACCATGGAATGGGCACTGAAGACGGCGGGTGTGGCTGCTCTCGACCTGATTCCCGAAATGATGGCCGCCATGAAGTTGGCACCCATCTCCATTATGGATGCGATGGAGCGCGGCTGGCAGGCAGATATTCGCGAACAGCGGTTCTTGGAAGAACGGATTCGCATGGGCGAAGATGGAACCTGGGTGACGCATCCTTTGACCAGTACCATTCGTGTTATGGGCCGTGTGACCTATGACACAGTGCGCGCTATGACCGTGGATCCCCTGCTGCTTGGCGTCCAAGCTGGGGTGGAAGGCTATGGTATGACCAGTGCCCTGCTGGACGAACTCTTAGCCCACGACGGGCATATGGAAACCCGTTCTTCGCTGCAGGCTCAGCGAGAAGACTTTCATCAAAGAGCGGAAGCGGCCGCTTTAAGCTTTATTCAAGTGGAGGCCGACGATGGCAGGAGCAGCTTAGCCGGTCTGTACCAACCTGGCGAATGGGTAACGTTGTCGGTGATCCCCCGGGAAGACTGGGAGTCGTGGTATGGGGGGCAGTGGGAATGGGAAGAGCGTCCGGGAGCCAGCCGCGTGATGCAGCGTGAATCGGTCACAGCGGCCGACGGACACCGGATCCGATGGCGAATCCCAGAGTCGCTGCAGGGCACAGTGACAGTGCGCTTCCGGCTTTTTGATGAGATCATGGGGCTGCAGTTGGATTACGTGGAGGCCGTGATCCATTTAGCCGCGCAGCCGCGTTTGGGAACGCTGCGGTCAGAACTGGAATTTTTCGGTGGTCCGGATGCCGGAACTGTTGTGGATCACGGTGCTGTGCTAGCCTTCACCGTGACCCCAGTGGGGGCATGGCAGGCGGATCAGACGCTGACTTGGTCGGTGGCAGGCGAAACATGGAAGTCCGGCGTGGCCGTGGACGAAGACAGCCAGCGGTGGCTCTTGGACACGCAGTGGCTGGATAAGCAGCCCCAGACGGTTTTTGTGCAGCTGTGGGACAGTGCGGGGAATCGGTTGGATAGCAGGCAGATGTCACTGGAGTTTGCTGACATGGACCTTGACGATGAGGAAGAACCAGTATCGATTCTATGGGCTTATCTTGGCCATGCCGATTCTGGTGAACGCCTAACTGAGTTTGCGCCGGGCGATACCGCAGCTGTTTGGGTGGAACTAGCGGGTGATCGGACATTTTGGCCTGTGGCCGCCCGTCTAGATCTGTTGACTAGGGACCAGGAAGCCTTAGACGTTGTGGAGTACTCGGCCTTGGAGCAACCTGGAACCTTTATCCTGAACATTCCGCCGGAGCGCTTGACGGCTCTGTTGAGGCCGGGAATCACGTCCCTGCTCGTGGAGTTGACTGTGCGGGATGCCGCTGGCAACGAGGATATGCGGGTGTTCGAGGCAACCTGGGAGACAGAACCAGAGGAAGAACTGGCCATTCTGGCACCGCCGACGATTGCGTCGGGCCAGTGGTACCGGATGGAGCTAGCCATTCCACCCCATCTGCAGGAGCCACTGTGGATTACCCTGGAGTTCAGCAGTGCCTTGGAGGTAGATTGTCAGAGTGGGTGGTCGCATCTGCGCGTTCGCGGCCATGCAGACAATTGGCTGGAACATGCGTGGATTCATGTGTCTGGATGGGACGCAGCCGAACGGCTGCTTGATGCTTTCGTTAGCTTTGACGTCCTGCCGGAACCAAGTCCGAACGATGCTGTATCGGGGGCGGATGTGCAGCGCGAAGAAGAATTGTTTGCTATCTGGGGCCTCGAATACATTGAACCTGGCGCATGGTACGAGTTCGATCTCATCTTCGGTGGGCAGCTGCTTCGCCCCTATGAGATCTCCGTCGAGACCAGTCCAGGTTTGACGGTACAGTGGCAGCCTGGGTGGGATTATCTACGAGTCAAAGGCGAGATGTCGGATTGGCCGATTGCGGCGTGGATTTGTGTGTCCGGTTGGGACGCGGCAGACCAGTTCTTTACTGACCACATTGAAGTGGATGTATTGTCGGCACTTCCGGGGTGGCAGGATACGCAGCCAGCCGCTGGGAGCGCGGCTGTGGAGGAGCGAGCTTCCGTTGACGAAGACTTGTTTGCAGCCATTCGCCGCGGTGATAGGGCCACTGTGGAACGGTTGGTCCACAGGGGAGCCGACATTCACCGGGTCAAAGACTCCACGAGCTATCCGTACACGCCTTTGATGGAGGCCGCCATGTATGGTCATCCAGAAATCATCCAGCTGCTATTGGATGCCGGCGCCGATCCGGCGGTTACCAATGCGTATCGTCAGCATGCATTGATGGTGGCCATTATGTCCCACCAAGATGCCATCGATCGGATAACGGCTGTTGTGGACTCAGATATTGAAAAGCACGATTATCTCGACTACTATACGTCAGCGCTGGTTTCGCTGCTGGCGCCAGGTTCTGTCAATGTGAACCAACAGGATCATTCAGACCGGACTGCCCTGCACTACGCCGCTCAGAATGGCATGGTGGAGACGGTGTTTGCGCTGATGCATGCAGGAGCCAATGCCAACATCTCGGCCGGGCCAAGCACCGGGACTGCGGTAGACATCGCCGAACGCATGCTGCGCCACCATGAACTCCAGGTGGAAGGTATGGAATCCAGGGGGGAAACGCACAGCGAGCGGTACCACTGGAATCGGCACGCGGTCACACGAATTCAGAGGATGCTGTCGGCTTTGGGTCGTTAGCATCCTCTGAAGGCCGCAGAATGTCCACTGCGGGATGCTGTGGTGCTCACTTCGCTCCTATGCCTTCCGACCCATGTCCAACACTATCATGCGTCTAGGTGCTCCTTGAGCCACCCCGGAGGACCGAATTTCTCTGCGGGAAGATGACAGCGATTGTTGAGGACGCTGATTCTGGTCGCGCCTTCATCTAGATCCAGAACATTGATGCAGCAGTTGGACTGGTGAAAGCGTAGAGAACCTTCTCCGTTTAGGCCGAGAGCCGCTTGGATTAGATACGAGTTGAACGTCCCGTGGGCAAAGACGGCGATAACACTTCCCAGATAACGGGTTCGCAGTTTTTGGATCACTTGTTCAGCGCGGGCCATACTCTCCGCATGGGATTCCACTCCGGAATAAACCCAGCCATCTTCGGTGAAGTGAGGGGTGAACACGGCTCTGGGGAACTGCTGCATTAGCGTTGAGCGAGCCGGGCCTACATACGGCCCTTGGTTGCGAACTTCGACTAAATCCTCCCAAACCTGTACGGGCAGACCAAGTTCGGACGCCAAGGGCGCGGCCGTAGCCAAACACCGCAGCAGCGGACTGGAGACAATGTGTTCGAAGGGAAGTTGGCGGAGAAACTGTGCTGTAGTCTCTGCTTGTTGGAGACCCAGCTCGGTCAAGGGAGAATCGGGAAGGTCGTCGGTAACGGTGTTGGCCACGGATTGACCGTGACGAATCAGGAATAAGCGCATATATCGCTCCTTCTCTGGGCGAAGCCTGACCGTGAGCGGCGCTGCCGCTGCAGGTCAGACAGTCTATTCTTAAGAGCCCAGGGGCAGTCTTGCCTGCCAAAAATATGGAAATATTTACCTCCTGCCAGGTATATGGAAGAAAAAGGAAATCCAGCGAAAAAAAGGAGGGCATGTGAAGAAAAAGGAAGTCCAGTGACGACAAAATCAGGCTCCAGTACCCCAAAAGCGAAGAGCATCTGGAAGCAAAAGCACAACCGCCAGGGCCGCTGCACCGCTGCGCCGCATACGTTTGCATTGCGCAGTTCAAATCGATCCGTAGTTCAAGCCGACAGTAGTTCAAGGTAACAGTAATTCAAGCCTACAGCAGACGCAGGACCCAGTAAAGGGCAGCAGCCAGCACACCGGCGAACAGCGGGGTTAGGAACCAGCTGGCGAAGATCCGTTTCAGTTGGGCCAGATTCACCATACCCACGCCCTTGACCAAGCCCACCCCAACCACCGCGCCCACGATGGCTTGGGACGAGGATACGGGCACACCAAAGCGGGCGAATACCTGCAGCCCTATGCCGGCCGCCAATTGTGCTGCTAAGGCTCCGGGATAGTCCAGGGCGGTGATTTCACTGCCCACGGATTGGGTCACCCGCCGGCCGAAGATAAGAGCACCGAAGGCCAGAGTTGCTCCGGATATGAGGGCAATCACTGTGCGCATTTCGGGGAACTTGGCTACCATGGGGCCCAAACCGGCGCCGAACGCATTGGAGCCCATGGAAAAGGCAAAGTAGCAGGATGAGACAATGACAAGATAGACCAGCGTCTGCTCCCACTGCAGCGATCTGCGCATGCGCCGGGTCAGACGCAGCAAAATCTTATAGATGACAAAGGCAGTAACCATGGTCAAAATCGGGCTGATGATCCAGGAGCCCACAATGCGGCCGAGCAAAGCCAAGCGGAAAAGTTCTGGCTGCAGACCCACCACCGCCACCCCGACTCCGGCTACGGCAGCGACAATGGATTGCGAGGTCGACAAGGGAAGACCGAATTTCGTAGCCAAAAAGACCGAGATGCCAGCAGCCAGGAGGCTGACAGCCGTGGCCAAATCCGAAACTTGGCCCGTTGGGAACCAAGCCTCCAATGCCGCGCTGACGTCCTCGGTGGGAACGGCGCCGTGGTGCTGCTCATAGGCGATACTGTTGGTGATGACGATGCCACTGCCCATGGTGTCCATAACCCGCTGGCCCTGCAGCAGAGCTCCTGCCACGACAAAAATGGCCATCAAGATGACAGCCTTGCGAAATCGCAGTATGTTGGCGCCTACCGGGACGCCGATGCAGTTAGCCGCGTCGTTGGCCCCCGTGTTCCAGGCCACAAAGAAGCCGCTGAGAAGCATAAAGGCAACGATAATATCCATGGTATCACCTACGTCTTGGGCTGAAGTGTGGTCAGTCAGAAGCCTGAAATCATTGCTGTTATTCGGAACTTGGTCCAGGCAGTGGAGACGCTGCGTGCCTGTGCCGGCATCAACTCGGATCAGCCGCTGCGCACGGCCACGATAACTTCTAGTTGGTTGGCGGAGTCTTCAATGATGTTGGCCAAGCCAGCAAGATTGCGGATAAAGGTGCGGTACAGCATTTTTGTCGCCAGGTCCATATCTTCATTGTCCAAGACGTGCAGGATCATGGCTTCTTCCACGTCGTCCACTCGGGACTCGATCTCCTCGATTTCATGGGTTAGTGTGACGATATTGCTCATGTCCACGAATAGGTACTGCACGGCTTGGATCAGCATTTCGTATTGCTGTTCAATCTGGCCCATCATATCCGTGAGTCCATCTTGGCTTAGGAGGCCGAAGTCAAGGAACCGCACAAAGAAAGGATCCAAGAGATCCTCTGCCTCATCGGCCACATCATCGATAAGCTCAAGCAGATTCATCATGTCGCCGCGAGTATTGGGCATCAGTGAACCTTGGACCAGGTGGTTGATGACTTCTCGGCGCAGGTCGTCAGCGCGGCTTTCGAACTTGTGCGCCAGACGGACCGATTCCGCTACGGACTCAGCAGTCGCTCCTTGGGACAAATCCTGAATGGCTGTGAAGGCATGTTTGAGCGATTGGCCCACGGCATCGGAGAACTGTTGAAACAGTTCTTCAACCTTGCGGTAGTTACCCCACAAAAACACAGTGCAGCACCCCTTCTTCGTTTTATGTCATGGGCCCTTTGGCATCTGCGCCAAAGGACACAAACCAAGCAT
Organism: Clostridiales bacterium; assembly: GCA_003559095.1. Lineage (GTDB taxonomy): Bacteria > Bacillota > Limnochordia > Darwinibacteriales > B1SED10-159 > SLOZ01. The sequence goes on from PWMW01000341.1 coordinate 7,166, forward strand.
AACAACAATATAACATTAACTGCCGGTTGATGCAAATGGCAATGGCAGCCAGTTCTGTTCGTTGGCGCAAACAACGGCAGCAATGCGATATTCGTACCAAGTCCGTCTTTCACTGTTGGCGCCCGCGAATATTCTGCTGGAAATTGCGGGATCGACTGTCGGCAAGGGAGGATTTGCTCCCAAGAGCGACAAAGTAATGAATACACGAAAAACGCGAAGTTTTGCGATTCTTGGCACACCAAGGTCGTTGGTGGTTCTGTTGCGCTGCGGGGAGTGTGGAGGCTGGTCCATTTTTGGGGGAGGGGTTTCTGTGCAGCCAAATTTCGGTTTCTCGAAGCTTTGCCGTTGGTTGGGTGTGCTGCTTCTGTCTTTGGTTGTCATGCTCTGCGGGCCACTCCATGGTGCGGTGTCTGCCCAACCTGTGAACCTTGAGGAGGCCACGACCGTCGCTGAACAAGCGGAGGCATTTGCGACGGCTCTGTTGCGGGCTCCTTCTGAATACCAGGCGGAGCGGATTCTTTATCAGTTGTTTGAGTTTCTGGGTGTGGCGGTCGTGGACCGAGCAGGAGTTCCTTTGTTCCCGGGACACGAAGACATCGATGAAGACGACTTTTACCTGTATAATTTCCAGGTGCGTTTGTTGGCCGAATCCTTTCATAAGGAGGAATATGTGCCCTTGGAGGACGTCATTGCCCTCTGGCGGGATGCAGGGTTGGTTGTAATGGATCCGGACACAGACTCATACGTCGAGATTAACGGTGTGATAGTGGAGAAAGCCATGCGAGAGACCCGCCGTTGGGCCGAAGACCATCCCGATGAGGAGCAGGGTTTCTTAATCCGCTTATTGGATGCCATGGCTGACCGCGATGACGCACCGTTCGATCTTTTGGAGGAGTACGTACCGTACGAAGAAACGGAAGACTTTCAGACTCCAGCCATGGCCCTGCGAGAAGACATCCGCTCGCAGGTGGATGAAGCCATGGAAGGCGAGGAGATGCCCGAAGAGTTTGATATGGAGCGGATGCTCGATGCCATCATGAGCGGCAATATAGCCGAAATCATGCGGGCCGCTGTGGGAGACGAAGGCGTGGAAGAGATGGAAGAGGCTTTGCGCGACATGGAGCCAATGGACATAGACCCCACAGCTAGTCCGGAAGAACAGCGAGTGATAGCCATGTACCAACGATCGGCTGATCTGGGACGTCGGTTGGGTTTGTCACTTCTGGAGGGCGAGGCCGTAGATCCGCTGCGCTTGATCGAGGATCTCTTGGAACAGCAGCGGGCGACCACGGAAAGTATCGAGCAGGGCTATCGTCTGCACGAGCAGCAGTGGGAGGACGAACTGCGGGAAATGAATGCCAAACTTCGGGATGGCGATCCGGATGCCGGGGCCATCGCTGCTGCGGCGTTGACTATAGCCCACGATGGACCGGCGCTCATGGATCATCAGTGGGCCGCCGAAGAGGCTGCGGACAATCTGACTTTCTTGGAGCAGGCCATGGAAGAGGCCAAGGAAGAAATGGAACGGGAAGAAAACAGCCGGATCGAGTTCCCCTATGATGAAGAGGACGGGCCGGCCAGTACACTGGTCTTAGACGCCATTCAGGCATTCTTGGTCCAAATGGACATTATTTTGGCTGAAGGCGAAGCTGAGGAATCTGGTCTGGGATTCGGAACGGTGGGTGCCGGGGTCTCATGGAATTTCGCCCAAAATAGCGGGCAGGCCAGTCCCCGGCAGCAGCTGTTGGGCATTATTGGGGATCGCCTGCAGGCTGCAGTGAATACGACGTCCTGGAACGTGCTGAAAGAAGCTGGGGGCGAACCTATTCGACAGCTGAAACGCTATGTGGACCTGCCCGGTGAGATTCTGGATGTTCTGCATGGCGTGGCAGTGATGGCAGCCCATACGGTGGAGATGGAGATCACCTACCATCCTGATAACGCCGAGCTGGGTGAAGGAATCCGCCTGCGCACAGCGGACCAGCGCAGCCGGGCCGATTATGAGAACCACTATATCCAGGTCAAGGTTACGGTGACGTTTGATCCTCCAGAGGCGGCCCAGCATGTGGAATGGGGTCGGATGAAGGTGGCGCAGTTCACGCGGGCTGCTCCACCCATGACAGCCCCGTGGCTCTTGGGACACTACGCGCTGGATCGCTTGTCCAAGCTGGAGTTTCCGGAAGCCGGACCCCAAGAAAATGCGGTGGTGCAGATCAGGTACGCAGATGCCATGCGGCGGTTCGTCCGCTTGGACCCTGCAGAGTGGTACCAGCCGGCATCCGGTCTCGTGGTGACGGATGAGAACGGGACAGCGGTGGTCAAGTTCCGTCTGATTGAAGAGTCGGAACCAGCGTCCATCTGGGGTGGTCGTCCGGAGTGGGCCTTTGGTGAGAGCGGTGCTTGGATCCGGTCGCATGCATTGTCACAGATGCCAGAGGGCGGAGTTTGGAGCCGCAAAGACGTCATTCTTGGTGTGGCTGATTGGATGCAGGGCGTGAC
>PWMW01000043.1 GCA_003559095.1 Clostridiales bacterium
AAAAGGCACGGAATTCGGATGAAACAAACCTTTGAAGAAACCCATTAAAAGGGAGTTCCCACAAATTCCTTCATCCGTGGAACTTACTTTTTCAAACCGGAACTTACTTTTTCAAGTGACCTTCTATCTCCACTCCCTTCAATTGAAAACGTAACATCCACCCCATTCCGTCGTTAGGTGGAACTTCGTTTTGCAGGTGACCGTCTATCCGCATGGATTCAAAATGCTGTTGCTCCGGGGCGTCGTACTGCAGTGCCACAGAACGCTACTTGGCATAAGTTTGGAACTTAATGAGGCCGAACTGCCGCCGGCGGCGGCCAAATCCTTGCGTGTGCAGGAAGGTTTTTTCTCCACGATGGAGAAATTCCATCGAAGGACCACGGAAGCGAGTCCCATGGGATTCGTTTCTTTAATGTTAGCGAGGTGACAGCGGTGGTTCGTGACCTTACGCTGGAGCAGCAGTTCGAGGCCGTTCTGGAGAAAACCATGGCAGCTCTGCAGGATGGCCGCCAGCAGATGTTTGCTATCAGTGAAACCGCCAGTTCTGAATACCAGCGAATTCAGTTGGCCATCGAAGAGCTGCAGTTCGACGTGCAGCGGTGTCACGAGGATGTGGATGAGCTGGAATCTTTGTTCCAGAATCGGCGGCAGCGACTGTTTGAAGTCAACCAGGGGCTGGATCGATTCAGTGATGAGCAGCGTCAAGAAGCCTATGAAGCAGCGGATGCGGTGCGAGAACGTTTAGCCCAAGCCCGGGAACGGGAACAGCAGCTGCGAATGCGCCGGGATGAGCTGGAGGAGAGCCTCGAGCGCATCAAGGAACTGGTGGAGCGAGCCGAAGCCCTCGTCGCCCAAGTGGGAGTAGCCGTGGACTTTCTCGTGGGCAACATGGCGGGGATCAACCGCCAGATGGAGGATCTACGTTTGCAGCGGCTCATGGGCCGGAAAATTATCCAAGTCCAAGAGGAAGAACGCAAACGCGTCGCGCGCGAAATCCACGATGGACCTGCCCAGGATCTGGCCAATGTGGTCTTGAAAGCGGACTTAGCTGAGAAAATGCTGCTTCGGGATGAAGGCCCGCAGGCCGTTGCCGAACTGCAGGAGTTAAAGGAACTGATCAAGGCCAGCCTCAGGGATGTTCGTCGCATTATGTTCAATCTGCGGCCCATGGCCTTGGACGACCTTGGACTGATACCAACTCTGAAGCGATATCTCAACGAGCAGTCTTGGATTCAGACGGACTTTCATGTAACGGGCCAGGCCCGCAGGCTGCCTTCCGATGTCGAGGTGGCGTTGTTCCGCATCATCCAGGAAGCGCTGAACAACACGCGCAAACATGCAGCGGCGCAGAATGTATCGGTCCGTCTTGCCTATGACTGGCAAGCGGTGACGGCCGTTGTGGAAGATGATGGTCGGGGATTGGATCAGCGGCGTCGAACTGATGATGCAGACCAGTACGGCCTTATGAACATGCGGGAGCGGGCAGAGTGTCTCGGGGGAACACTGCATGTTACAAGTGAGGAGCATGGCGGCACAAAGATTGAGGTGTGTTTACCGCTAGATACAGAAGGGAGAACCGGTGATGGACAAGAGCATAAAAGTTCTGATCGCGGATGATCACAGCCTGCTGCGGCAGGGTTTGATGCGCCTGCTGGAACTGGAAACCACCCTCGAAGTGGTGGGGCAGGCTGCCGATGGTGAGCAGGCGCTGGAGCGCGTGGGAGCTCTGCAGCCCGATGTGGTTTTGATGGACATTAACATGCCGAAGATGAATGGAATTGAAGCCACTCGTCAGCTGCGGCGACGTTGGCCGCAGGTGCGCGTCCTAGCTTTGACCATCCACGATGACGAAGGCTATATTTCGGAAATGATCCGAGCGGGCGCCCGAGGTTTTGTGCTTAAGGATGCAGAACCCGACAATCTCTACCAAGCGATCCGGCGCGTCTTCGATGGTGAGACCTATTTTCCTTCAGAACTGATGGAGAAGGTGATGGAGCGCTACCACCGCCTCAATACCGAATATGGACAGCAGCGGGTGGATCGCCCAGGGGAGGAACCCTTAACCCGCCGGGAACTAGAAGTACTGGAGTGCATTGTCAAAGGACTCAGCAACCGCGATATTGCCAACGCGCTGTTCATCAGTGAGAAGACCGTCAAGAATCACATTACCAGCTTGTTGCGCAAGCTTAATGTTACCGATCGCACCCAAGCGGCTGTTTTCGCCGTCCAGCAGGGAATGGTAAAAGCCGGAAGCTGATGCCGCTTCCGGCTTTTGTTTCTGGGCTTAGGTCGGCTTTGCCACTGCGGGTTCGGCCTTTTTGTAGTGCTGGGTCTCCACGTGACCGAGAAGTTCCAAGTCATTGATGACCAAACGAAACCGTGTTCCCAAAACGGCCGCCGCTTGTTTGCACATTTCCATGCGCTTGAGGTAGATCTCAAAATAATCCATGATCTGACATATCCGCTGGTCAAAATCGATGTCCAGGGTAATGGTTCCCAGTTCTTGATCCACGAAAAGATCGGAGTCCTGAATGGCTAAATTGACGCGGTCATGGATATTGGCGGGACCCTCATGCTGGCGGTGAACTCGCGTCCTGTGAGCATCGCTCTTGTCGGCGAGGATCAAAGCTGCCGTCAGCGGGCTGATGGGCTCGCCGATCTCTTCTTCATGGTTGGCGATAGCTGTTGTAATGGTAGTAACTTCCTCGATGTCCATCCCCATCTGCCGCAGTTCGTTGAACACGATATTGGCCCCCGTTACACCGTGGTGCTTGCGGTTATGCATATTGCCGATATCGTGGAGAAAGCCGGCAATGGCACCAAGCTCCACCATGCGTTCTGAGAAGCCCAGATCATGCAGGATCTGCTTGGTCTTGTGCGACACATACGTTACATGGCGCATGCCGTGTTCCGTGTAACCGCGGGCACGCAGATATTCGTTAGCTTTGCCGACCATAATGTTGATGTTGTGGTTGCTGCGCACGTCCTGGAGTGTTATCATACACGATCTCTCCTCGCGATGGTATCCAAGCTTCCGTGATGTCCATTAAGTATACCGAAAAACGACTCTTCTGTCTATCTTGTGATAACAGCCACCAACCCGCAAAAGAAAACGGAATAGTGCGAATACTATGGCAAAAAGGAGCTGTGAATTTGTTAGGATTTCACGTTCTGGAAGCCATGGACGATCAAGAGCCCCGCCTGGGGCTGGCTCGGTTGTCATCATGGTCCAGCTATCCCAATGACCATCGCACTTGGCGTATTGTGACGCCACCACTGCCCATGGACGAAGCCATGGTTCAACTACGGGCTATGCAAAGAGTACCAAGGAAAGTGTCCCGATGGCTCAATAGCCTGCGGTGGATCACTGCCAGAAAGGATCAGATAGGCGTTCTCCCAGTTCGAGAAGGTTCTGCTGAGGCACTGCTGCCCTTGGTTCAGCATGTGCAGACGTTTTTGGCCGGGCGCAGTGTCAGCGACCAGCAGGTGGTTCAAATTCTGCGGCAGCAGGGCGTATGGCCTGCTGCCGCAGATGCTGTTTTGGACTATGGGTCCATGCACGGATACTGGGCTGTTTCTGAAGGGGTGCGCTGCCTGGCACCGCAGACTTGGCTCTGCCAGCGCTGTGGCAGCGGATACATTCGTCCAGTACCCTGCCCCCGCTGCGGTCGTTCGCACTGCCCAATGTGTTTGGAGTGCCAACAGCTGGGAATGATCCGCGGTTGTACGAGGTTGCTGCAGCGCCCGCATCCACTGGGGCCACCGTTGGATGCCGTGGTGAACTTGGAGTTTCCTCTAACAGAAGCACAGGCCCGGGCATCCCAGTTCTTGGTTAATTTCTTGGATACGCCGGATGCAAAGGCTATGGTGTGGGCCGCCTGCGGGGCGGGGAAGACCGAAACAGTGTTTGCTGCCATGGCGGAGGTGCTGCGTCGCGGCGGCAGTGTACTATTCGCCATTCCCCGGCGTGATGTGGTCATAGAACTTCAGGACCGATTGGCAAAGGCGTTTCCCACCGTTGAGCAGTTGGTCTTATACGGTGGTCAGCCGTGGCAGGCAACAGCGCCCCTAACAGCAGCCACCACCCATCAAGTTCTGCGGTTTTATCGTCGGTTCGACTTGGTTGTCTTGGATGAAGTGGATGCCTTTCCCTATCATGGCAGCCAGATGCTGCGTCACGGCATGGAGCGGGCCCGCAAAGACGGTGGCAAATGGATCGAGATGACAGCTACCCCCGTCGTGTGGCCGGTCAAATGTCCCAGTATCACAATCCCCGCCAGATACCATGGCCATCCACTTCCGCTGCCCAAGCACTTACCCTGGAAGGTAGGGGCATCCGTGGACGCAGGGTTTCATCTTCCCGCCGAATTGGCGGCCTGTCTCCAGGGCGAACAGCCGTGGCTAGTATTTGTGCCCACCAGACAACTGTGTCAGCCTGTGGCAGCGTGGCTACAGCAGAATGTGGGCGTGACGACAGGGTACTGTCATTCCCGCAGTGACCAGCGGCAGCAGGTGCTGCAGCAGCTCCGCCAAGGTCAACTGCGCTGTTTGGTCACAACCACGGTTTTGGAACGTGGTGTTACCATAGCCAATGTCCAGGTGGGCGTTCTCTGGGCAGATCATCCCGTATTCTCCAGCCGCTCGTTAACACAAATGGCCGGCCGCGTGGGACGCAAAACGCACGCTGCCAGCGGTTGGGTATTCTTCGCTGCCAGAACCATAAGTCAAGCGATGCGAAGCTCCTTGCAGGATATTGAATACTTGAATCGACAGGCAGCTCGGGCGGGACTACTGCATGGAGGTATCCTATGATGAAGTTTTCCCATTGGCTCCAAGCGCTAGAAGCCTTCTGGCTGGGTGAACCTCAGGTATGTCCGGTGTGCCAGCAGCGTTCCAGAGTAGAAGGTCTGCCAGGCTGCGAATCCTGTGTTGCTGGCATACCCCTGGGATGGCACGCCATTGCGGATACTCCGTATCCTTGTTTTTGCCTCAGCCCGTACTCTGGGCGAATGAAAGAGTTGATCGCCGATATCAAGTACCACGGCGCTGTGGAGACAGCTTTCTTCTGCGGCGCCCTGCTGGGCATTGCCGCCAAACAGGCGCCTGCCTTGGTAGGTACCAAAGCTCTCATCCCCCTGCCCCTTCACCCGGAACGGGAATCGGCGCGGGGATTCAACCAAAGCCGCTTACTTGCCGATGGTATACACGAGTGGTGGCGGCCGGCCGTATGGGATGTCATGGTCCGGCTGAAAAAGACGGAGTCCCAGTCAGAACTGAGCCTGCGGCAGCGCCGCAGTAATGTGCGGGGAGCCTTTGCTCTAAGGCAGGGAAATGTGGTTCGTGGGAGAAGGATAGTATTGATCGACGATATTCTCACCACAGGAGCGACATTTGCCGAGGCTGCAGGGGTGATTGCTGCCCATGGCGGTTATCCGCAGGGCTTGTTCTTGGCCAGTGGCCGTGTTCACCGCTGAATCTTCCCGAGGAGAGGGTCGTATGCTGCGGAACTGTAAGGAATGTGGAAAGGTGTTTTCTCACCCCAGTCAGACGCTGTGCGCTCACTGTTCGAAAGTGCGCAGCGAAGAGTTTATTAAAGTCAAGGATTACCTGCAGAGTTATCCCAATGCGCCGTTGGGTGAAGTGGCTTCTGCCACAGAAGTGAGCATCGAATCCATTGAAGAGTTTATCCGCCAAGGTCGTCTGACGGTGATTCCCAAGGGAGCGAACGTGACCTGCGCTGTGTGTGGCAAGGCCGTACCATATGGGCGAGTATGCGCAGCCTGTCGCGGCGATCTCAAGGGCAAGGAGCCCATTGAGCAGGTGCGTAACGATAAAGAGTCTGCCAAATCGCGCCTGCATACCATGGACACCCTGCGCCGACGTTACTGAGTGCTCCAGCAAAACGTGGGCCCGACAAGTTTTTATGGTGAAAACTAAAGATCCAGGCGAGAATGGACGATAGAAGAATAGAAGGAGGCGTCTTGGATGAAAATTAACAACCATCCGATTTCGCGAGCCGCCCGGATTTACCAACAACAACGGTTGCAGGAGAAGACCGAAGTCGAAGCTGCGGCCAAAGTGGGGAAGGATAAGGTGACCTTATCCACGGCCGGTCGCGAAATGCAGTCACTGATGCAGAAAGTGCAGAATACGCCGGATATCCGCCCGGAAGTGGAGGCACTCAAAGAGGCCGTGAAGTCTGGAACGTACGACGTGTCGGGCGAAAAGATTGCCGCTTCGATTCTGAAAAAACTGGAGTAGATAGTCTATGGAGGCCCATGAGGCATTATTGGAAACGTTGGAAAGGGAACTGCGGTGTGTTGACCGCTTATTAGGGTTGGGTCGGCAAAAGCAGGAGCGGCTGGATGATCATGAACAACTAGCTTTGATCACAGCCCAAGAAGATGCGATCCTTCAGCGTCTCCAGCAGGCGGAAACCCAGCGACAGACGCTCTTTGATGTCATCGCTCCCGGCAGGACACTGCGGGCATGGCTGGCCGACGAGGGCGAACTGCAGATGAAATTCGCTCCTGTCGTGGAGCGGCTGGCCAGTGCGTTCGTGGAACTGCGGGCCGTCAATGACACGAACACACAACTGATCGCCGAATCACTGGCATATGTCCGTTTTTCGCTGAACCTGTTAAACCACAGCGGACCCACGGTGTACGGGCGCAGTGGACACAAAGATGTGAGTCATTCTCTTTTTAATCGGAAGGTGTAGTCTATGCGAACCACGTTTTCTGGGATTGAAATCGCTCGGCGCGCTGTCACTGCCCAGCAGCGTTCCTTGGATACGGTAGGTCACAACGTGGCCAATGTGAATACACCTGGCTATTCACGGCAGCGGGCTATCCACACAGCCGCTAACCCCTTCCCGATGCCGTCATTAGCTCATACTCCCAGCAGTGGTCAGATGGGCGTGGGAGTGAAAGTGGCAGAGGTTGTCCAAATGCGAGATGCCTTTGCGGAGACGCGCCTGCGGCAGGAACTGCATAACTTGGGATATTGGGAGCGCCTCGAGGGCGGTCTCTCCCAAGTGGAACGGATTTTCAACGAGCCATCGGAGAACGGCATTGACAATGCTTTGGACATGTACTGGAACTCCCTGCAGGACTTGAGCCAGAACCCAGAAGACGAGGCCGTGCGCAATGTGGTGGTGCAGCGGGCAGAGGTCCTCACCGAAACCATTCGCTATACCTATCGTCGGCTGCATGACCTGCGCAGTGACACGAACCATGATGTGGCCATCAAGGTGGATGCCATCAACGCAGCTGCATCCCAGATCGCGGCGCTCAACGGCCAGATCGCTAGGATTGCGGCCACGGGCAATAACCCCAACGATCTCCTGGACAAGCGAACACTGTTGCTCGAAGAGCTTTCCTCGCTTGTGGACATTGGCATCGTAACTGATGCAAGGCAGATGGTAGATGTTACCATCGGTGGTGTAAGTCTTGTGAACGGGTCGGACACTCGCCGGCTGGTGGCCGAACCAACCGTCGTCAGCGGCGATGGCGTCAATGGCTCCTATACCCGCAACGAAATCCTTTGGGCATCAGCGTCCGGAACGTGGAAAGCTGAGATCCAAGGTGGCGAAATCGGTGGTATGCTGGAATTTCGCGACCAACGACTGGAAGGATATATGTCCCAGTTGAACCAGTGGGCAGCGTCACTGCTGGAGTCGGTGAATGAACGCCATGCTGAGGGGTATCCCCATCCAGACGCACCGGAAGGCGACCTGCCGTTTTTCGTGACGCACCCCGCTGCTGGCGCTTCCGCGGATCATGAAACAGCCCGCAACATTCGACTCAACCCGGATCTAGCCGCCAATGTCTGGCGTATGCAGGCGTCTGATGTGCCTGGTGTGGTGGGCAATGGCGGCAACGCACTGCACATGGCCCAACTAAGATACGAGCGTTTTGCCGATGGGTCCGAATCCACCTTGGCCGAAAGTTTTAATGCCTTGATATCTGGCCTGGGCGTGCGCACCCAGGAAGCCAAGCAAATGGTGGAGACGGAAGAGGTCTTGGTGAATCACCTGCAAAACTTGAAAGAGGCCACGTCCGGGGTGAACTTGGACGAAGAAATGGCTGATATGATACGATTTCAGCACTCGTACAATGCCGCGGCCCGCCTGATGACAGCCATGGACGAGGCCTTGGATGTTATTATTAATCGCTTGGGATTGGTCGGCCGTTGATGAACCAAGCAATGCAGATCGTGCCACGCAATGATCCTGGGGAAAGGAGTGCGGCCCGTGCGTATCACCAATAAGGTTATGAATAACAACATGCTCCGCAATCTTAATGATAATCTCCGCCGCCTCGACCGAACTAACCAACAGCTGGCTACCGGGCGCCGCGTGCAGTTTCCTTCCGACGATCCGGTGGGAGCCGGAGCCATTATGCGTCTGCGGTCTTCTTTGTTCGAGAATGAACAGTACCTGCGCAATGTCGACCAAGGTATTTCCTGGCTGGATGCTACGGATTCTGTACTCAAGGATGCAACATCCCTGCTGCATCGGGCACGGGAGTTAGCTGTATACGGCTCATCAGGAACGTTAGACAGCTCGGCCCAGAGTGCTCTAGCAGACGAGATGAACCAGCTGTTCGACAATCTTGTGCAGTTAGGCAACGCCAGTCACGGGGGCAGGCAGCTGTTCGCCGGTCAAGAGACCCGCACCATACCATTTTCCCTCCGTGACACGGATTCTATTGTGGAGCAATTGCAAACGGAACGACCGGATCAGGATTGGCAAGCGCTGGCTGAAGACCCAGAAGCATGGGCCGCAGCCCTGGGCCAGCTGGCTTTGGAGGATGAGCCGTTGTTCTTTTTCGGTTTTGGGGATTCTTTTGTCCAGTACAACGGCGGCTATGGCGATAGTGCTGCGCTGGTGCGGGAAATTGGCGTCGGTGCCAATGTTCAACTAAACCTCTTGGGCAGCGAGACCTTTGGATCTTTGTTCTCAGTATTGGCTGAAGCATCCCACCACTTGGCTGCAGGCAACACCGCTGAGCTGGGAACGCAGACACTGGAGAAATTTGACAGCGCGTTGGAAACATTACTGGGGAATTACTCGGAAGTCGGGGCCAAGACCAATCGTCTGGAGTTAGCGCAGGCTCGCCTCAATGACCTCAAGGTGAACTTGACAGCGTTGTTCAGCGAGTCCCACGACGTAGATGTCGCCGAGAGCATTATGCACCTCAAAGCTGAAGAGAACACATATCGGACGGCGCTATCTGTCGGGGCCCGGATCATGCAGCCCTCTTTAGTGGATTTCCTGCGCTGAACGGCTTAACAGAGACTGAGCGAACGTGCCACCAAAGGATGGACGCCCATGATGCGAATCCAGCTTGATATCCAGTATCCGTCCCTGGACATCCGTACGGCCCAACCCTATGTGACCTTGAAGAGGCAGGATGGCACGATCACCATATCCAGCCGGGGCCCCGAACTCAGCATTGACAATAAGGCTTCCTGGGAGGATCTTGGTTACGGCGATTACCGGTATATCATGAAACAGGGCGCCGAGCGGGGGCGAGCTGCAGTCTTGGATGCCATCGCTCAATGGTCAGCGGACGGGGATCGTTACGCCCGTCAGATGGATGCGGCCACGTATGCCCAGATGGCTGCGGAGCGCAATGCCGAGGGTGAAGTGGAGTTGAATGTACGCTGTGCTCCCCGCCCACGTCCGCAGATTGCGGTGGACTATGACTTGACCATTCGCGGGTATCCCGGTAGCGTGGAAGTGACTGCCCATATGGCAGCCCCATCCAGCCAACTGCAGCCTGGGAGTGTGACGATAACCGCGCTCAGACGGGGAGAACATTTTGACCGGAAGGGGTAATAACATGATTGTCGAAACTGAGGCATTTGGAGCGGTGGACGTGGCTGAGCGGGATATTATTACGTTTGCCCAAGGAATTTTGGGGTTCCCTGACTATACAGACTATGTACTGCTTCCCCAAAGGGAAACGGCCTTTGCCTTCCTGCAGTCCATAGAGGAGCCCAGTCTGCGGTTTGTTGTGATTATGCCGGAACTAGTGCGGCCCGACTATACCTGCAGTCTGTCGGAGGCCCAGGCCCAGGAACTGGCCATCCAGTCGGCAGCTGACGCCGAAGTATTCGCCATTGTCACTGTGCCCGATGACGTGACAGCCATGACGGTCAATCTACAGGCACCGGTGATTGTCAATCCAAGGCATAGACTGGGCAAACAGATTGTGTTGATGGATGGGGACTACCACACTCGGCACAACATTCTTGCAGAACTGCAGCGGATAGCGTTCGTGGAGCAGAAATCGCTGGATGCAGCCAAAGCGGCTGAGGCCGGAGTGCCGCAGCCTTGAAAACATTGTCCAAGGAGGGACACGCATGCTTGTATTGACGCGCAAGATTGATGAAGCGATCATGATTGGTGATGGAGTTAAGGTCATTATAGTGGATGTCCGGGGCGACCAGGTTAAAATAGGGGTAGAGGCTCCTCGCAATGTGGCAATTCATCGTTTAGAGGTCTATGAAGATATTCAAGCGGAGAATCACAAAGCCGCTCTGACCCAGACCATCGATGTGCGGACGCTGTCTGAAATGCTCGCCGACAAGAGCAGCAGGGACACGCAGCCAGAATCTGAATCGTCTTGATTAGCCGCTGACCGACGCAACGCCATGGGCGTCCAGCGGCAGAACCTTGTTACCACAACGCCGAATGTTCGGGGAGGGTGTGCCATGTCGATTCGGACCAATGCATTAAGTTCCAACAGTGTACAGGAGATCACAGGTACCAAAAGCGATCCGTTAGGAGCAGATAAGGTTCGGACAGGTGCCATCCCGGCCAGCCGTAAGGTCCAGTCTGATGCAGCCGACCAGCGCGCCCAAGGACGAACCTTTTCCTTGGATGAATTGGATCTGGCGGTTGAGACGGTGAACCAGACAGTGGACGCCGTGGATCGAGCCTTGGAGTTTGCTGTACACCAAGACACCAACCGCATCATGGTGCGGGTAGTGGATCGGACCAATGACAAGGTGATTCGCGAGGTTCCTCCGGAAAAGGTGCTGGACCTCATGGCGGAGCTGCGCAAATTGGTGGGTCTGTTGGTTGATGAGAACGCTTGACTGCTGTGTGGGGAGTGGATAAATGATGAGCATGAATGCCTACCAAAATTATCGACGGACACAGGTAACTACGGCATCCCAGGGTGAACTGCTTTTGATGCTGTTCGAAGGGGCCATCAAGTTTGCCCAACAGGCTCGACTTCTCATTGAAGAACGGGACTTCGCATTGGCCAACACAAAACTACAGCGGACACAGGATATTGTCAATGAACTTATGGCCTCGCTCAACTTCGACTCAGGACCTTTAGCGCAGGATCTGTACCGATTGTATGCATACATTCATGAGCGTCTTGTGGAGGCCAACACGAAGAAGGACACAGCCCAACTGGACGAAGCTCTGCAGCTGCTTGTTGAATTCCGCGATACTTGGAGGCAGGTGGTTCATTCAGCATGAAAGAAATTGCCGAACGCCTCGAGGCGTTGCATGCCGCCTATCAGCGGCAACACCAAATCTATACCGATATCTTGACAGGTGGTGCTTTGGAACGCCGCTACATTGATCAAGGCGACATGGCCAACTTGCTTCCGCTGTTGACCAGGAAACATGAACAGATGGAAGCAGCTGCAGCTGATGATGGGATAATTCGGAGGATCCAGCAGGAACTGGCTGTTATTTTGCAGTTGGAGGCATTTTCGCTGTCCCAGGCCAAAGAGGCCGTTCCCACTAACTTGCGGGAGCACGTGGAGCGTCTGACCGAGGTCGTGGCTGCTGTTGTGGCATCTCTAGAGGCATTAGAACAGCAGGAGCGCGAGTTTGAAGGGAAGTTGCAGCAATGGCTGCAGGGACCGGACGAACTGCAGGAACAGCAGCAAAGTACCGCCAAACGTCGGGCCAAGCGGGCCTACAAGCCCCAAAGCTGACCCGTGTTCTTCCAGCACAATTGCGCTATTTGTGAAGAAATTGCGGTATATTTTTTCAAATGGTTCTTTTTTTCTTGACATAATGCCTGTCCATGTGCTATTTTAGTAGTACCGGAAGCAGAATGTGGCCGGTGAACTTGATTTAGGAGGAATGTTTATCAATGCTAGGTAAAGTAAAGTGGTTTAACGCTGAAAAAGGTTACGGCTTCATTGAACGCGAAGATGGCGGCGATGTGTTTGTGCACTTTTCGGCCATCCAGGAAGAAGGTTTCAAGTCCCTCGAAGAAGGCCAGAGTGTTGAATTTGACATCGTCGAAGGTGAGCGCGGGCCACAGGCTTCCAATGTATCCAAAATCTAACGACTTTAAAGGGCTGGTGCGAACCAGCCCTTTTCTGATCTCTAATTTTAGTGCAGCAGTGCCTGACCACACCAGCTCCTCGGACCCGGGCAGGAATTTCCCGATACATCGGGAATTATGTGTTTAAGGGCAGCACTACACCTCAGATGAGAAGGAGTGGATTGTATGGCTTCCATGAACACCATCGTTAAAGGTAAGAATTTGGATGTCACTCCAGCCCTGCGTAGTTACGCAGAAAAGAAGGTAGCAAAATTTGACAAGTATCTCAGTGATCACAAACAAGTAACCGCAGAAGTTATGCTGCGAACGGAGCGTGAGCAGCACATCGCAGAGATAACACTGGACCTTTCCGGTCTAATTCTACGAGGTGTTAGTAAAACCGAAGACATGTACGCTTCCGTGGATGCCGCTGTCGAGCGCATCGAACGGCAGTTTACCAAGTTCAGAACCAAGATTCAAAAGAAGTTCCAAGGACCAAAGATCAGCGAGCTGCCCGGCGACGCTGGTTCTGGAACTCAAGCTGATAGCGCTGAACCGAGGATTGTGCGCACGAAACGCTTTGCGTTTAAACCCATGGCAGTGGAAGAAGCTGTTATGCAGATGGAGTTGCTGGGTCATGATTTCTTTGCTTTCCTCAATTCCGGAACAGAAGAGGTCAATGTTGTCTACAAGCGTCGCGATGGTAACTATGGGCTGATTGAACCAGAATTTTAAAAGGTGATGATTTCATGAGTGAATCTCCGGCTTTGGTGGTGTTTGAAGGTACACCCGGCAATAGCCGAACTGAGCAGGAGTTTTTCGCTATCCGGCGGGGCGTGGTATTGGACCAATTGGAACAGGCGAAAGGCGCGGGAATTCACCGAAGAATTCTCTGCACACCCGATGTTCAGCTGCAGGAAGCAGCTGCAGCCAGCGGTGTTGAGGTGGAATATGAACGCCCAAGTCAAGGAAGGTTTCACTTCGGACGCAGGCTTTTAGAGGTCGTGCGGAAGCGACAACTACAGAGCGTACTGTACTTGGGGGGAGCTTCTGCTCCCCTTATTTCTGCGGACGATTTTCGCATGCTGCTTTCCTTGATGCAGGGTCCACCGGACATGGTGGTTGCCAACAACGTCCATTCGGCAGACATTGTTGGTTTCCACCCGGCCTCGGTGCTAGAACGCATTACCCTACCGGCCATCGATAATGCACTGCCCTACGTTCTGCGCAGCGAAGCAGGCTTTCGCAGCGTCACTGTTCCGCGCCTACTTTCACTGAACTTCGACCTTGACACACCCGGTGACCTACCGATCTTGGCCGTACATCCGAGTGTGGGTAGGCACACGCGTGCGGCCCTGAATGCTATCGCTATGGATGTGACCCGCTGCCAGCGGGTGCAGGCTATTCTTTTTGACCCGCTGCAGGAGCTGGTCATTTTTGGGCGCGTGGGGGCGCCGTTGTTTCAGTTCCTTGATGAGCAGACGCGCTGCCGCGTCCGCCTGTATTCGGAAGAGCGCAGTATGAAGGCCTTAGGCCGTGATGTGCGGGGCGAAGTCTGCTCATTGATGGGCGCCTTGGTAGAACAGCTGGGGTTTGAGGAATATTTTCGACTACTCAGTCGAGCAGCCCACGGAGCTGTCTTGGATACCCGTGTTTTGTTTGCCCATTGGGGCTGGCAGTTGGCTCAAGAGGATCGTTTTCATTCGGATTGGGGGCGCGTGGATGCCATCCGCCACGAAGGCCTGCGGGACTTCACCGAGGCGGCTATCCATGCTCCAATTCCTGTGCTCCTTGGCGGTCACAGCTTGGTGGCTGGTGGTCTTTGGACGCTTCTGGACGCTGGTCTCCGCGTTAGGGGGTTCTCCACATGATGTCACTGTCCAACAAAGATTTCTTGGTCAGGATGTTTGAAAGCATGACCCATGGCGCCGTGGTCATTGACACACAACGGCGACTGGTGGCTATGAACCGGGCCGCTGCCCAGGTTTTGCATATCCAACCGGATCAAGGTCTGGGCCGAACATTGGAAGAGTTGGGAGCCTATCCCGTGGGGGGTCCTGAGCGCGCCGGCCTTTACCAAGCGCTGACAACCGGCGAACGACGCCTGAATGCTTCCAGTGCGTGGCATTATCGGGACCGGATTATCTATGTCAATGCCAGCGTCAGTCCTATTTTGGACGATCAGAACCAGATCATTGGTGCTGTGGCGATCTTCGAAGATATCACCGAGAAGCGAATCTCCGATGAACAGTTGAAGCATGCTGAACGCCTAGCTTCCTTGGGCGAGTTCGCCGCCCAGATCGTTCACGAAATTCGCAATCCCCTATCGACCATCTATGCGGCGTTCGACATCTTGGAACAGGACGTGGAGGAGGAAAACAAAGAAACCATGGCTGTGCTGCAGGCTGCTCGCCAACAGGTTCTGGAGCTCAACGAGCTCTTGGGAAAAATGCTGGATCTGTCGCGGCAGAATAGCTCCTGGGTCAAAGAACCCATTGACATTGGACCTCTCCTGCAGGAAGTGGTATTATTAATAAAGCCGAAAGCGCGGCGGGCCAACATTGTTATCCAATACGACACACCTCCCATGTCCCTCATCACCTATGGAGTTGCTTTGGAACTGCGGCAGGTGTTCTTTAACCTCATGTTGAACTCTGTGGAAGCAATGGGACGCGGCGGTCACCTGCGCGTCAAAGGACAGGTGCGGAAAGATCGAGTTACTGTCGAAATTTCGGACACAGGGCCGGGGATTGCCACGAAAGATTTAGATAGAGTTGCGCAACCGTTTTACACAACCAAGGACAATGGAACAGGCTTAGGTCTAACCGTGGTACGTCGGATCGTTGCAGACCATCAAGGTACATTGACCGTGTCCTCGTCGGGTCTTGGCACGATGGTTGTGGTGGATTTGCCAGTGGATGAGCAGTGCGAAAGGAGCCGGTTTACGGATGATCGGGTTTTTGAAGAAGATATTTGATGGCAGTGCCAAGGAACTGCAGGAGCTGCAGGAGCGAGCTGAGGAGATCAATGAGCTTGAAGCGGCCATGCAGGCGTTGTCCGACGATGAGCTCCGCCAAAAGACGGCCGAATTTCGCCGACGTGTGCAGGATGGTGAAACTCTGGAAGAGATCCTGAATGAAGCATTCGCCGTGGTCCGGGAGGCCTCTGTCCGCACCTTGGGCATGCGTCCCTTTGATGTGCAGCTGATGGGAGGAATCGTCCTTCATCAAGGGCGCATCGCCGAGATGAAGACCGGTGAAGGAAAAACTTTGGTGGCCACGCTGCCCGTATATCTCAACGCCCTAACTGGCCAAGGCGTCCATGTGGTGACGGTCAATGATTACCTGGCCAGCCGTGATGCGGAATGGATGGGTCAAATTTACACCTTTCTTGGCATGACAGTGGGTACCATTGTTCATGGTCTGGATTTTGAACAGCGCCGGGCGGCGTACGGCGCTGACATAACCTATGGTACCAACAACGAGTTTGGCTTCGACTATCTTCGGGACAATATGGTGCTGGCTGAAGAGCAGATGGTGCAGCGGAATCTGCATTATGCCATCGTTGACGAAGTGGACTCCATTCTCATTGATGAAGCTCGAACACCGCTGATCATTTCGGGGGCGGCCAGCGATTCGACGAAGCACTATGGGCTGTTCGCCCAAATCGTGCCGCGGCTGCGGGCGGAAGAGGACTACAATGTGGATGAAAAGGCCCGCAGTGTGGCCCTTACGGAAACTGGAGTGGCCAAGGTTGAAGGTCTGTTGAAGATCGACAATCTCTTTGACGATGTCCACTTTGAGCTGAATCACTACTTGAACCAGGCCCTCAAGGCCAAGGAACTTTATGTCAAAGATCGGGATTATGTGGTCAATGATGGCGAAGTGATCATTGTGGATGAGTTCACAGGCCGTCTGATGCCCGGACGGCGTTATTCCGATGGCCTCCATCAGGCTATTGAAGCCAAGGAAAATGTTCGTATTGCCAAGGAAAGCCAAACACTAGCGGCCATAACGTACCAAAACTATTTCCGGATGTACGAAAAGTTGGCTGGGATGACTGGTACGGCTAAGACCGAAGAGGAAGAGTTCCGCAAGATTTACGGTATGGATGTGGTCGTGATTCCAACCAACAAGCCCATGGTTCGGACTGATCATCCCGACGCCATTTACAAGAACGAACAGGCGAAGTTCAACGCCGTGGTGGAGGAAATCGTCCAAGCGCACAAGACAGGCCAGCCAGTGTTGGTGGGTACCATCTCCATTGAGAAGTCCGAGTTTCTCAGCCGGCAGTTGAAGACTAAGGGTGTGCCACATCAGGTTCTCAACGCCAAGTACCACGAAAAGGAGGCGGAGATTATCAAGGGCGCCGGTGAGCAGGGAACTGTGACCATTGCCACGAACATGGCTGGTCGCGGTACTGACATTGTGTTGGGAGCCGGTGTTGTCGACTTGGGTGGTCTGTACATTCTCGGGACCGAGCGCCATGAATCCCGGCGCATCGACAACCAGCTGCGTGGTCGTTCCGGTCGTCAGGGAGATCCTGGGGAAAGCCGTTTCTATGTGTCACTGGAAGATGATCTGATGCGATTATTCGGCTCTGACCGCATTAAAGGTCTTATGGAGCGTCTGGGTTGGGAAGATGATCAGGCCATCGAACATCCGCAGATCAGTAAGTCCATTGAAAGCGCCCAGAAAAAAGTGGAAGCCAGAAACTTTGAGATTCGCAAGCAGGTATTGGACTTCGACGATGTTATGAACAAACAGCGTGAAGTTATCTACAGCCAGCGCCGCGCGGTGCTGCGCTCCCAAGGCATCAGCGAACAGATTCAGACCATGTTCGTTGAAGTGATGGGCAGTGTTGTTAAACAGTATGCGGACGAAAAGCTCCTTCCGGAAGAGTGGGATCTTGAGGCGCTGCGCCAGCGTTATCGGGACATCCTCGGCGCTGAGCTGGATGTGTCTGCGGCAGAGCTGGAGCAGATGAAACCTGGTGCCATTCAAGATCTCTTGGTCGAACGGGGCCGCCAGGCCTATGCCCAACGAGAAACAGAACATGGCGCCGATGACATGCGCCGCATTGAACAGCTAGTGCTGCTGCAGATCATTGACAAGAAATGGATGGAACATCTGCGGGCTATGGACGATCTGCGGGAGGGCATTGGGCTGCGGGCTTATGGGCAGCGTGATCCCCTGATGGAATACCGATTTGAAGCATTCGAGATGTTCAAGACCATGATCACCAGTATCCAGGAAGACTGCCTGAAGATGCTCTTCCGGGTACAGCTGGTGCATGAAGAGCGCAGCCATGAGCGCCGGTCTCAGGAACGGATTCAAGCAGCGCAGATGAACCGGGCTGCGGACGGATCCGTGACCGAAGTTACCCAGCGCACCACTGGTGAGAAGATCGGACGTAATGATCCCTGCCCCTGCGGCAGTGGCAAAAAATACAAGAAATGCTGTGGTGCCTAAGGCTGCAGTGTAGGAGGTTTGATGATGATACAACTGGAACTGGGTGAAATCAAAAGCCAGAGCCAGGATCTGCAGCGCCGGATCCTCGAAATGAGGGACTATCTTTGACGTTCCCGGCCGTGAGGAACGCAACCAAGAACTGGATGACGTCATGTCACAGCCTGGTTTTTGGGATGATCAAGAACGATCCAAGGCCGTAATCGCCGAGGCCAAACAGGTCAAACGGGTGTTGGAACACTACAAGACGGTGGAACAGGCTTACGATGAACTGGAACTGCTTCTCCAGATGGTGGAGGAAGAACCAGGCTCTGGTCTGGAACACGAGCTGTTGGAACAAGCAGCTACCGCTGCCAGCCTGGTAGAACAGTTGGAACTAGACGCTATGTTAAGCGGCGAATATGACAGTCATAATGCCATCGTGGCCATCCACCCCGGAGCGGGTGGCACCGAGTCGCAGGATTGGGCCCAAATGCTGCTGCGGATGTACACTCGTTGGGCGGAGCGGCGAGGTTTTTCCGTAAAGACATTGGACTTTCTGCCTGGCGATGAAGCGGGCATTAAAAGTGTTACTTTGTTGGTAGAAGGGGAAAATGTCTACGGTTACTTGAAGGCCGAGAAAGGTGTCCACCGACTGGTGCGGATATCGCCCTTTGACTCTTCGGGACGCAGGCACACGTCTTTTGCGTCTGTGGACGTAACTCCGGACGTGGATGACGATGTGGATGTCCAGATTAACTCCGATGATCTGCGGGTGGATACGTGCCGCTCCAGCGGTGCCGGTGGTCAGCACGTGAACACCACAGATTCAGCCATCCGGATTACCCATGTGCCGACGGGGCTTGTGGCTTCCTGCCAAACGGAGCGGTCACAGCATGCAAACCGGGATTCTGCCATGAAAATCCTCCGGTCCAAACTGGCCGAACGCCTTATGGCCGAGCAGCGGGCGAAGATGGATGAAATAAAGGGCGAGCAGGGCGATATAGCCTGGGGCAATCAGATTCGGTCGTATGTGTTCTGCCCGTATACCATGGTTAAGGATCACAGAACCAACGCTGAAATTGGCAATGTGGATTCTGTTATGGATGGGCAACTGGATCCATTCATCGAGGCATATCTGCGGAGCCAAAGCCATAAGTGATGGTGGGGCTTTCTCCAACAATGGGCTTATCTGCTTGGAGAAGGCCTTATTCCGTTGTCTGCCGTATTGCCAGATGGCTTCAGACTGGTCCTCCGGTGCTGTTGGCAGCTGAGACCAGGGGAAAGGAAGGTACGGACTTCATGACGAAACGCATTCTGTGGGCATTGATGATTGTCGCGGCCATCATTGGTCTCGCTGTCGGCATGGAACGCATGCATGTTGAAGGGGAAAATCGTCAGGTCGAGATTACCGTAGATTGGCCGGCAGCTCAGCAAATGGCCGCCGTAACCGGACAGAGTCTGCATGCTGTGTTAACGGCTCTGGGCGAGGCTGGCGTGTACTCAGCAGCGGTCATGCCCCGAACCATGGCGGAGTTTGGCGTCTCGGGACGGGATATTCACAGCCAGGCGGCGGCGGTATGGTCAGAATTCCCGCAGCAGCGAGATACCATGGCCCAGCAGCCAGTGGGTTTTTGGGAAGAAGACCTGCAGACAACTTTGGATGCAGGCTTAGCTGTGGTTCCCCGGGTGGGGAATCCTCCTTGGGGACAGGATTTGACGTGGTCACAGCTGGAACCTTATGGTCCCCATCTGGTCATTTTCGGCGGCCGGGATGCCGCCGGCTATCCTGATGACTTGGATCACACCCAGGATGCTCTGCAGGCATTGGGTGCCAGAGCTGGTGTGATTGAGTTTGCCAACCAGCGCGGCCTGGCGGCCATTGCCGCCAACAACCCTGCTGTACGCGTGCATGGCATCTCGGCCGAAGAGATGAAAAAACTATCGAGCGAGCGGGTACTGGCCCGCTATCTGCGCGCCGTACGTGAACGAAATATCCGCGTGCTTTACTTCCGCGGCTTCACCGAACGGGCCGAGGATTGGGAGCGCACATTGAACTTGGTGCAAACCGTGTCAGCGGAATTGACGGCCCAAGGATATACGTTGGGTCCGGCTGAGCCTTTTGTACCATGGCAGGTGCCGCCGACAGTGAAGAGCGCTGCTTGGCTCGGTTTGGGAGCTGGATTTGCCATATTGATGAGCCAGTGGGTGGTCATGCCATCCTGGTTGTTGTGGGTGTTAACCGCTGTGCCATGGCTTTCGTTGACGGGTATGCTCTTGCTGCGGCCGGATTTGGCTGCAGCGGCAGCGGCCCTGGCGGCTGCCTTAGTGTTCCCAACACTGGCCGTAGTACAGATACCGGCCGCATCAGGACCGCGCTTGCGCATGGTGGCCCATATTACCGGCATTTCCCTTATTGGTGCTCTGATCATTATCACGTCGTTGGGCGGCACAGAATACATGCTGAAGTTGGCAGAGTTTCGCGGTGTGAAGCTGATGCATGTGGTCCCCGTGGCCGCCGCCATAGCATTCGGACTGCTCTGGAAGCAGATGCCAGTTCGGCGATGGCAGTTGGTGCGACGGCGTCTGGACGAGCTTTGGAATACATCCATCCCCGTGAAGCAGGTGCTTTTAGCTGGTTTTTTGGCCATGGCTGCCTTTGTGTACCTGCAGCGCACTGGCAATTTCGGGTTGCCAGCTCTGGAGTGGGAGATCCAATTTCGCGAAATGCTCGAACGTGTTCTCCTAGCGCGTCCCCGCACCAAGGAACTTTTCCTCGGCCATCCGGCGCTTTGGTGGGCGGGGGCATCCCTCGGGCGCTGGTCTTGGTGGATTCCCGTGGCGGCCGTGGGCCAACTCAGTGTGGTCAACACGTTCACCCACATCCATACACCACTGATGATCAGTATTCTGCGGACGATGTATGGTCTGAGCATGGGATTGGCTTTGGGCTGGATTCTCGAGATCATCTGGAACCGATTATTAAGGCGGTGGATCTATGATTCTCTTGTCCGGATACTACGGGTACGGTAATTGGGGTGATGAAGCGATCTTAGCCAGTCTTTGCCAGCAATTGGAGGCGCTGGGCTGGTCGCGCCAGGATATGGTGGTGCTTTCTGGGAATCCGTCTCAGACAAAGGCCTATCACAAGACCAAAGCCGTGGGGCGCTATGACATGACGGCCATTACGGGGCTGCTGCGCCGACGAACGCCCGTCATCAGCGGTGGGGGGTCGCTACTGCAGGATACCACCAGTTGGCGGACGATACCCTATTATTTGGGACTTTTGGAGTTGGCCCGACTTTGCGGCTGCCCAACCGTCATGTATGCTCAGGGCGTGGGTCCCATTCGCCGCCGCTGTTTTCAGGCATGGTCCGTCCGGGCTTTTCAAGGCGCAGCGGCCTGTTCTGTGCGGGATAGCGACAGTGACGATTCTCTGGTGCAGTGGGGCCTGCCTGCGGGTACGGCCTTAGTCACAGCGGATCCCGTGTATAGTCTCGTGCCGCTTCAGACAAGCCAGCGCAATCGGCAGCGATTGCTGATCAATCTGCGCCCACTGCCTAGGGATCGTGTGGATCTGCACGGATGGGGGGCCAATCTGGACCGCTGGCACCACGAAGGATGGCAGATCGGTCTGCTGCCGCTGGGGCCCGGTGACTCGGAGCTGCTGCGGGTGTTGACTGACCATCGGCCCTGGCTGCGCTGGGAGGAAGGTGCCGACGTCCAAGAACTATTGGAAATTTTCGCCAGCTATGATGTGACGGTCAGTATGCGTCTGCATGGCATGATCATGGCGGCTGTGGCCGGCTGCCTCCCTGTGGGGGGCGCCTATGACCCCAAGGTGAAGGCTGCCGCCGAGCAATTGGGCAGCAGTTGGGTAGATCCGGCGAACATCACGGATCTCAGGTCTCTGGTTGCCCAACTATGGCAGCGGCGTTCCGACCAAGGGGCCCAACTGGATGCCCGCGTGGCCAAACTTCGCGCCAAGGCTGAACATAATCGGAATGTGCTGGAGGCGTTGCAGAGAACACAAACCTGAACTTTTCCAGAATTGAGGTGGACGAGTCGCATGAACATTTTGGGTATTCCTGTGGAAGGCGTTACCATGGATGAGGCCGTTCATCGTGTGGCGGATTTCGTGGCCGAGCGGGATCGTCCGCATATGGTGGTTACGGCCAACTCAGAGATGATCATTGCTGCCAATTACGATCCGCTGTTGGGACATATCTTGGAGCGGGCCGACCTAGTGGTTCCCGATGGCATTGGGGTCGTCCTGGCCAGCCGCATTCACGGCCAGCCGTTTCCCCAGCGCATACCGGGTGTGGATCTTATGTACCAGCTTCTCCAGCATGGTCATAGGGAGGGATGGAAGTTCTATCTCTTGGGAGCCGCGCCCGGCGTTGCCGAGCAAGCGGCTGCCGCCATCGCAGAGTCCTTCCCAGGAATACAGATTGTTGGTTGTCGAGACGGTTTCTTCAGCCGCGATGACGAAGAAGCTCTGCTCAAAGACCTGCGCAGCAGTGGCGCCGACATCCTCTTTCTCGCCATGGGTGTTCCCCGCCAGGAAAAATGGGCAGCGGCCCATCTGGGTTCGCTGGGCATCCCCGTGGCTATGGGTGTAGGCGGCAGCTTCAACATATGGGCGGGAGTGGACCGGCGGGCGCCAAAATGGATGCAGTCCGTTGGTTTGGAGTGGTTGTATCGTCTGCTGAGGCAGCCCCAACGCTGGAAGCGTGCTGGAGCCCTGCCGCAATTTGCTTTACTCGTCCTTTGGGAACGAATTCGCGGCAGAGGGGGGACCCGCAAATGAAACATACACTGCGAAGGACTATACGGGACTATCTCGGTGTCCTGATCGGCGTGGTGATCACGGCAGTAGGATTGTCCTGGTTTTTGATTCCCAATCGCATTGCTGCTGGGGGCGTCAGCGGCTTGGCGACGGTGACATACCATCTGTTCAACTTCCCTGTGGGTGTGACCATGTTAGCTTTGAACGCACCGCTGTTTGTGATCAGTCTGCGGTTATTCGGATTTGGGTTTGGCGCCAAGACACTCTTTGGCGCCGTGGCACTGTCCATCGTTGTGGACATCACCAGTTTTTGGGCGGTTCCTGTGACGACAGATCCACTGTTGGCTGCCATCTATGGTGGTGTTATCGCCGGTGTCGGACTGGGCTTGGCCTTTCGCTATGGCGGTTCCACAGGTGGCACGGATATGGCTGCCCAAATTCTGTCCAGGTATATGTCCACCAGTGTGGGCCAAGCACTGCTCTTGGTAGATGGTCTGGTTATTGTCCTCGCGGGCATATCCTTTGGACCGGAACTGGCGCTGTACGCGATGATTGCTGTTTTTGCCACAACTAAGGCCATTGACTTGGTGCAGGAAGGCCTTCCCTATGCCAAAGCAGCCTTTATCATCTCCACTCATCCGCAGCGATTGGGGAAGGTTATTTTGGCGGAACTGGAACGTGGGGCCACGGGGCTCAAAGGGCGTGGTGTCTTCACCAACACGGAGCGCGAAGTACTCTTCGTTATTGTGGCTCGTTCCGAGATTGCCACACTGAAGGAAATTGTTCATGAGCAAGATCCGAAGGCGTTTTTTGTTATTACGGATGTGAATGAAGTTTTGGGAGAAGGATTCAAGAAGCTCAGTACATGAACCCGCACGGCATGCGATCAATACTGCGGGTTGGAGATGGGATTGGACAAAGAACGTCGAAACCGGTAAAATGAAAGCGAAAACTATTATCAGCCCTAGCGAGCGGCCCAATGCCGGCGGCAGCGGCGTGAGATGCACGAACTTGACTCTGTAACTGTGTTTGCTTCGGCCACTGGACCGCAGCAAGCAGCCCTCAAAGGATGGTGATGATTCGATGAAATGGTGGCGCTCTGTTATCGTCGTATTCTTGGTTGTGTTGGCAGCAGGCGGTCTGTTTGGTGCCCTATACCCTCATGTGTGGGCCAGTCCCGAGGGTGACGCGGATCTTGGTTCTGTGATGGAGGTTATTGCACTTTTAAATACCCGCTACTACTACCAACCGGTGAGTACGTTCGATCTACTGGACAGTTTTAATCGCAAAGGTACCATCAATGGCATGCTGCGCGATGCTCTGGAGGATCCGTATACACGTTATATGACCCCCCAGGCCTTTGAACAAATGATGACCAGTACGCGAGGTGAGTATGGCGGTATTGGTATCGTTGTGGGCATGCAGGAAGATCAGCTGACGGTGGTCTCACCGTTCAAAGGAACGCCCGGCGACCGGGCTGGCCTCCGGGCCGGGGACCGTATCCGGGCCATTGACGGTCGGCCAACGACCTATATGAGCCTGGACGAAGCGGTCAGCCTCATGCGGGGGCCGCAGGGTGAGGACATTACCCTGACCATCGGCCGTGGTGATAAAGAATTCGAAGTCTATATCATCCGCGACATCATTAATGTTGTGTCGGTGGAAGAACCCAAAATGCTGGAGCATCAGATTGGCTATGTGAAGATGACGAATTTTTCCGAGCGGACCCACGAAGAGCTACTGCAGGCGTTGGCCCAGTTGGATGAAGAGGGTATGCAGGGCTTAATATTGGACCTGCGCTTCAATCCCGGCGGAACGCTCAGTGCCGCCATTCAAGTGGCTGACACATTCTTAGCCTCCGGTCCCTTGGTGTATCTAGAGGATCGTGACGGCAACCGCTCGCCGTATATGGCTCAGAGCAATGGTACTCGGGAACCCCTTCCCATGGCAGTGCTTATCAATGGATCCAGTGCCAGTGCTTCGGAAATCGTTGCCGGAGCTCTGCAGGACAACGACCTGGCCGTCCTGGTGGGCAGCCAGACCTTTGGCAAAGGGCTGGTGCAGTCACTGCATCCGCTGCGGGATGGCAGTGCCTTGACCGTGACGGAGCAGGCCTACCTCACATCGGGGGGCCGCAACATCAATACTCTTGGCATCGAACCCGATGTCTTTGTTGAAATTGATGAAGAAAAGGAAGAGGATCTATATCTCGGCGACGAAGAGGTCTTTGATGAGCAGCTCCACAAAGCCATTGAACTGATTTTGGCTGCCCTCTAGCCGACCTGCCTCGAAAATGGAAAATGGGCGTTCGAGCCCATTTTCCCATTTCATGGTGTCAGGTCACTGACATGGACGTCTGCTTCATAGCGACCAACACGTGGTGTACAAGGGAGTTCGAAACGCCTTGAACGGGCGTTTCTCCGAGCAGGACCGTTGGCAGTGCGCGTTGGAACCTGTCTGGTCAGCAGGTCGGTTTGCCGAGGAGTACTGCCCAGGACAGCTCCTGCCAAACAGCTGAGTTACCTGGGCCCAAGGTGGTGTGCGGGATGGACGAACTGCATAATCTTCTCAGGGCGCTCATTGAGACGCTGCCGAGGATCATGGCTGACGGCGGATTCGCCCTGTTTCTACTGCTCATTATGGTGTTGGTTTACTCACAGTACAAGCGAGCCCTGCGCCTAGAGTATCATGTCTTCGGCCGGCATCGAGACACACCGTTGGGATTGACACTGCAGGCCTTAGGCTACGGCATCATCGGCGGCATCTTGGCTACCCTATTGTTCGTGTTCCTGGGTATCTCGCTGAGCGGTGCAGGAATCCTGTATCTTCTGCTTTTGGCCGTTTTGCTGGCCATGGTACACCCGCGCTATATGTGTTTTTCCTATTCCGGAGGACTGATTGCCCTTGCACATCTACTCTTCGGATTTCCTGAGGTCCACGTACCCGTGATCATGGCCCTCGTGGCCGTTTTGCACCTTGTCGAAGCTCTTTTGATCCGTCTCCAGGGTCACAGATTGGCAACACCTGTGTATGTGAAGCATACAAGCGGTTCGGTGGTGGGCGGCTTTCTTATGCAGAAGTTCTGGCCGCTGCCCTTTGTGGCCTTGATGGCTGTGGTGATGATGGAAAATGCCATGGATTTCAGTACCATGGCCATGCCCGATTGGTGGCCCCTGATGCGCCCCGATACGCCGGTGCCCGGAGGTCATTCCATGGTCTTTTTCCTAATCCCCGTGGTGGCGATCCTAGGCTATGGCGATATGGCCGTGACTTCGTTCCCCAAAGCCAAGGCGCGGCAGTCATCCTTGTATTTGACCATCTTCAGTCTGATCCTCCTCGGCTTAGCGTTGGCAGCATCCCGCTACCCCGCTGTGGCTTGGGCCGCCGCATTGTTTTCTCCCATTGGGCATGAGTGGGTAATTCACCTCGGACAGCGGTGGGAACAGCGGCGAGCGCCTGTGTTTACCACCGAACACGGATTGATGGTTTTGGACGTACATCCCTATACTCCAGCGGCCAAGATGCAGCTGCGGCCGGGCGATGTGATCCGGAGTATCAATGGTCACTCTGTGAGCAACCCGCAGGAACTGTTGGAACAAATCACGCCTTGGGTGATCGATCCCGTGTTAACCGTTGAGAACGTTGTGGATGGCAGCGCACCCCGAACCATCCACTACAAAGGGAAACTGCCCCCGGTGGGGATTATCCCTGTTCCGGACCCGACGCAGGCAGGCTTTCTAGGTATGGATGGAGAAACATTGATTACATGGCTGCAGACGAAGCTCCGGGGCAGAAAGGGGTAATGCAATGAGATACAGACGACATAATCCTTGGGTAATAGCATTGCTGGTACTAGTGGCCGGGCTTCTGGTCACGGGCCTGTCGTTGGCGGTCATCGCCACCCGGGACTCTGAGCCGCCAGAACAACCCGATGTACCAGCACTTCACCTCGAAGACCTGCGGTTGGCAGAACCCCTGGATCTACAGGCCTTTTGGCGCGAGCAGGGCTTTATTCCCGTTGAGCGAAACCTTGAAGAATTAGCGAGGCGAGATTGGGCTGCGGGGCAGTGGGTCCATTGGACGCAGCGCGTGACAGATTGGCATCTGGTGCCCTACCGACCTGATAGCAATTACCAGGATGCCTTGGGCAAACTGGTCACCCGGTTGGCCACTGGCGGATTGACCCTGCAGATGGATCAGCGGGGGCAGCGCATGTATGTATCGCTTTTCGAATCCATTCCCATGGTACAGCAGCGGATGGAGTTGGAGATCTGGTCATTCCAGCGCCAGACGCCGGCACTCTATGATCCCGAGTTCGACGGCGGTCGTTTGGCCATCGTTATCGATGACTGGGGCTACACGTCTTCGGCGATGGAGCCGCTGTTTCAGTTTCCCTATCCCCTGACCTTAGCTGTGCTGCCGCATCTGCCGCAATCGGAGATAGCCGTCGTGCAGGGAAATGCCTTTGCCCATGAAGTTATCCTCCATCAACCCATGGAAGCTCAAAACCCCGACGCGGATCCGGGGCCGGGCGCTATCTATGTTGGTATGAGCCAGGAAGAAATTGAACGGGAGCTAAAAAACAGCCTGACCAGTTTGGGCCAGGTTGTTGGTGTGAATAACCATATGGGATCCCGTGTCACCAGCGACGAAACAACTATGCTGCATGTCCTAAACTATCTCAAGGATGAGGGATACTATTTTTTGGACAGCATGACGTCGCAAGACAGCATCGTCGCAGAAGTCGCTGAGCGCGTGGGGATTCCTTATGCTGTGAACCAGATCTTTTTGGACAACATCAATGAAACCGATGTGGTCATGGAGCAGATACGACGTGCCCTACGCCGGACTGAGAACGAGCTGGGAGTCATCGCAATTGGTCACGTTCGTCCGCGGACGGCAGATGCACTGTGGGCCATGATTCCGGAGTTAGTGGAAGCAGGTATCGAACTGGTGCCCGTCTCAGCGCTGCTTACCGTTCCCGATAGCGCTCAATAGCGTCTTGAATGGTGGCAATGGCCTCTTTCTTAGGATGCCAATCCCCGATCTTCGTTTTCTTCTTTTCCAGATCCTTGTAGACCTTGAAGAAATGCGTTACTTCGTGGAGGATATGTTCGGGGACATCATCCAGTTCGCTGACCCAATTCCATTGCGGATCACTTACGGGCACGCACAGAATTTTCTGGTCGGGCCCTTTTTCGTCCCACATTTCGAACATCCCTACGGGTTCCACGCGAATGTAACATCCGGGGAAGGTGGCTTCGCCGACCAAGACCAGCGCGTCCAGCTCATCGCCATCCTCTGCTAACGTGTCCGGGAAAAAGCCATAATCTGCCGGATAATGAACCGCCGAAAACAGCATGCGATCGAGGTAAAAACGACCGTCTTCCTTGCTGAACTCATACTTGTTGCGGCTGCCTTTGGGGATTTCGACCATCATGAGAATATTCTCCACGAGATGACCTCCTTAAAAAGGATCTTAACGGGCGCGTGGCGAACATATGTATGGTATTTTCGACGCGCTCTCATGGTATACTATTCTTGAATCATTTCCGGTTTCCTATGCAGCGGTGTTTAGTTTTCGGGGAGGAATTGCTATGACACACAAACCCTTTCATGTGGTTTCAGAGTACCAACCGGCCGGCGATCAGCCCAAGGCCATCGACCAGCTGGTGGAAGGGCTGCAGAGGCCGTATCGGGCGCAAACACTGTTAGGCGTCACCGGATCTGGTAAGACGTATACCATGGCCAAGGTTGTGGAAGCAGTGCAGAAACCAACGTTAGTGATTGCCCACAACAAAACCTTGGCAGCCCAGCTGTGCAGTGAGTTTCGCCAGTTCTTTCCCGACAATGCTGTGCATTATTTCGTCAGTTACTATGATTACTACCAGCCCGAAGCGTATGTTCCCCAGAGCGACACGTATATCGAGAAAGACTCCAGTATCAATGATGAGATCGATCGCCTGCGGCACGCGGCGACCAGTGCTCTTTTCCAGCGGCGAGACGTCATTATTGTGGCCAGTGTTTCCTGTATCTACGGTTTGGGTTCTCCGGAGGACTACATGGGCATGACGTTGTCTCTGGAGAATGGCGAATTTCGGGACCGCGACCATATCCTGCGCCGACTCGTGGGAATTCAGTATGAGCGGAATGATATCGGTTTTCGCCGCGGCACCTTTCGGGTGCGCGGCGATGTCATCGAAATTATCCCGGCCTATGAAGAAAATGTTATGCGCATTGAACTTTTCGGGGATGAAGTGGAACGCATCCTGGAACTGGATCCCGTTACCGGGGAAGTGTTAGGCGAGATCGAGGCGGTGACCATCTACCCGGCTTCGCACTTTGTTACCTCCGAGGAGAAGCTAAAGCGGGCCATCGTCAACATTGAAGAGGAGTTGGACGTACGCTTGGCTGAACTGAAAGGGCAAGAGAAGCTTTTGGAGGCGCAGCGCCTAGAACAGCGAACCCGCTACGATTTGGAAATGCTGCGCGAAGTGGGCTATTGCACGGGCGTTGAGAACTACTCGCGTCACTTGGCGGGCCGGGCAGCAGGGGACACACCGGCGACGCTCCTGGATTATTTTCCTAAGGACTATTTGATGTTCATTGACGAAAGTCATGTTACGGTGCCACAGGTTCGGGGCATGTACTTCGGCGATCGTTCGCGCAAAGAGACATTGGTGAACTATGGCTTTCGACTGCCATCGGCATTGGATAACCGCCCCCTTACCTTTGACGAGTTCGAGCGCCACATCAACCAGGTGGTCTTTGTTTCAGCTACACCCGGCCCCTATGAGGAACGGCACGGACAGCAGGTGGTCGAACAGATTATCCGGCCTACGGGGTTAGTGGATCCGGAAGTGGTAGTCCGTCCTGTCAAAGGCCAGATCGACGATCTGCTGGACGAAATCCAAACTGTAGTGAACCGGCGGGAACGAGTCCTCGTTACGACGTTGACCAAGAAGATGGCCGAGGACCTTACGGACTATTTCGCGGATATGGGTATCAAGGTTCGCTATCTGCATTCCGATATTGATGCCCTGGAACGCATTGAGATCCTGCGTGACTTGCGCAGCGGTGTCTTTGATGTCTTGGTGGGGATCAATCTTTTGCGCGAAGGTCTCGACCTACCAGAAGTTTCCTTGGTTGCCATATTGGATGCTGACAAAGAGGGCTTCTTGCGGTCGGAAACCTCGCTGATTCAGACCATCGGCCGTGCGGCGCGGAATGTGTTGGGTCGCGTTGTCATGTATGCTGATCGGATTACCGATTCCATGAAACGCGCCATCGATGAAACCGACCGCCGCCGCCAACGGCAGACAGAGTTCAACCAGGTACACGGCATCACTCCAGCCAGCATCCGCAAAGCCATCAAAGACATCGGCCAAGGCCAGTATGCGGCGGAGAGTGAAGCTTCCTATGAGACCCAAGGGGAGAAGGTCGTGGACTACAAGCAGCTGGCAGGGTACATCAAGGAACTGGAACAACAGATGCATGATGCGGCCCAACAGTTGGAGTTTGAGAAGGCCGCCTCGCTGCGGGACGAGATCCAGCAGCTGCGTGAAGAAATGGGGTTAGTAACGTGAACCGTGATAAGCTGATTGTCAAAGGTGCTCGGCAGAACAATCTGCAGAACATCGATGTAGTTATTCCGCGGGACCGATTCGTCGTGCTGACCGGGCTTTCTGGGTCGGGCAAGACGTCATTGGCCTTTGATACCATATATGCCGAAGGACAGCGGCGTTATGTTGAATCTCTGTCCGCGTATGCCCGGCAGTTTCTGGGACAGATGGACAAGCCAGATATTGATTTTATCGAAGGGTTATCCCCAGCAATTTCCATCGATCAGAAGACCACAAGCCGCAACCCACGTTCCACCGTGGGTACAGTGACCGAGATCTATGACTACCTGCGGCTGCTATATGCCCGCATTGGCCGGCCACACTGCCCCCAGTGCGGCAAACCCATCACCCAGCAGACAGTACAGCAGATCGTAGACCAGGTGATGGCCTTAGAGGAACGCACTCGCATTCAAGTTCTTGCTCCGGTGGTTAAGGGGCGCAAAGGAGAGCACAAGAAAGTCCTGGAGGAGATCCGCAAAGACGGTTTCGTCCGGGTCCGGGTGAACGGCGAAATGCGGGAAGTAACCGATGCCATCGATCTCAATAAGAACCAAAAACACACCATTGATGTAGTGGTGGACCGCATCGTAGTACGGCCTGATGTTCAGGGCCGGCTGGCTGATTCGCTGGAGACAGCCCTACGGCGCGGCGATGGCGTAGTGATTGTGGATGTCATGGGCCAGAGCGAGTTGACGTTCAGCGAACGTTTTGCTTGCATTGACTGCGGTATTTCCATGGATGAACTGACGCCGCGCATGTTTTCGTTTAACAGCCCCTTCGGTGCCTGCCCCACCTGTGATGGCCTTGGCGAGAGGTTAGAGATCGATCCTGACCTTGTCCTAGATCGGCAGCGTTCGCTGCGGCAGGGAGGATTGATTCCCTGGCGCGACCGCAAAAGTCGCTGGCTGCACGCTATTTTAGATTCCGTATGTGAAAAGTACGACATTGATCCGGATACACCGTTGGGCGATCTATCCGCAGACAAGCTGGACATCCTGCTCCGGGGTACAGGGGACGAAACAGTGCAGTTTTTGTATACGAACCAGGCTGGTCAAGAACGTTTGTTCGAGTCCACCTTTGAGGGACTGATTCCCCATCTAAACCGCCGCCACCGCGAAAGTACATCCGATTGGTCTCGGCATGATGTGGAACAGTATATGAGCTCACGGCGCTGTAATGACTGCAATGGCAAACGACTGCGTCCAGAGATTCTCGGAGTTACCGTGGGCGGACGCAATATTATGGAACTGTCCGGGTTGTCCATTGGCCGGGCTCGAGCTTTTATGGATGGGTTGGAGTTGACGGATCGGGAAGTTATGATTGCCCGGCAGGTTATTAAGGAAATCCGCGAGCGATTGGGTTTCTTGGTCAACGTAGGATTGGAATACCTGACTCTAGACCGCGGGGCAGGGTCGCTCTCTGGCGGTGAGGCCCAGCGAATACGCCTGGCCACCCAGATCGGATCCAGTCTGATGGGAGTCCTGTATATCCTCGATGAGCCCAGCATTGGGCTGCATCAGCGGGATAACCAGCGGCTCTTGGATACGTTGAAAGGACTGCGGGATCTTGGCAACACCTTGATTGTCGTCGAACACGATGAAGAGACCATGCGGGCCGCCGATTGGATTATTGACATCGGTCCCGGTGCCGGTTCCCACGGAGGACGAGTGGTGGCCGAAGGAACCTTTTCCGACATCTGTGCCGTGGAAGATTCCATTACGGGCCAGTATCTTTCCGGGAAACGTTCCATCGCCGTACCCGCAAAGCGGCGGCAGCCCAATGGCAAATGGATTACCGTACGGGGTGCTTCCGAGAACAACCTGCAGGAGTTGGATGTGGCGATCCCCATGGGTGTCATGACCTGTGTGACTGGTGTTTCCGGGTCGGGCAAGAGCACGTTGGTGAATGAAATTCTGTACAAGAAGTTGGCCCAGACCCTGCATCGTTCGTCACAAAGACCCGGACTTCACCGGGACATTGAAGGCATTCAGCACCTCGATAAGGTAATCGATATCGACCAGTCACCCATTGGCCGGACGCCGCGGTCGAACCCTGCTACGTACACCGGCGCCTTTGATGGGATCCGCGAACTGTTTGCCATGACCAGTGAGGCCAAGATGCGCGGCTACAAACCGGGTCGGTTTTCTTTCAATGTCAAAGGTGGTCGCTGCGAGGCCTGCAAAGGCGATGGGATTATCAAGATTGAGATGCACTTCCTTCCCGATGTCTATGTGCCCTGCGAAGTCTGTGGCGGATCTCGCTATAACCGGGAGACCCTGGAGGTGAAGTATAAGGGCAAGACCATCGCTGATGTTCTCCACATGCGTGTGGAGGAAGCGGTGGATTTCTTTAAACCTATCCCCAAGATCCAGCGGAAACTCAAAACGTTGTTTGATGTGGGTCTTGGTTATCTCCGTTTGGGTCAACCAGCCACGGAGCTATCTGGTGGTGAGGCCCAGCGCGTCAAGCTCGCTACCGAGTTAAGTCGTCGTTCCAATGGCAAGACCCTGTATATTCTCGATGAACCCACCACGGGCCTGCACTTTGAAGACATACGGCGTTTACTCAGTGTACTCCAGCGGTTGGTTGATGCCGGCGATACTGTGCTGGTCATTGAGCACAATCTAGACGTTATCAAGACTGCGGACTACATCATCGACCTGGGGCCTGAAGGCGGCGATGCCGGCGGTCAGGTGGTGGCTGTGGGAACTCCCGAAGAGGTAGCCAAAGTAGGAGCGTCCTACACAGGCCATTTTCTGGTACCGGTCTTGGATGATCAGCGGTATCGTACACCTGCGAAGTTGCCGGTCAGCGAAGGTTCCCTGGCGGTGAAGGCGGATCAGCATTAGTGCGGCCATGGCAAGCGTTAGAAGACCTTAGGGCCAACATCGCTGGCGAAACAAGCCTTTCATCGCCACGGTGTTTAGGGCTTGTTCATCATACATTGAGGTGGTTGCTGTGACTCCCGAATTAAAAGCAAAACTGGCAGCTCTACCCAGCAAGCCTGGCGTGTATCTGATGCGGGGTGCTGGCCAGGAAGTGATTTATGTGGGCAAAGCCGTAAATCTACGCAATCGCGTTCGCTCCTATTTTCAACAATCACGGGGCCATTCAGCCAAGGTTCAAGCCATGGTGGAGCGGGTGGTTGACCTCGAGTATATCGTTACGGATTCCGAAGTGGAAGCCCTTATTCTTGAAAACAACCTCATCAAAGAGCACGAACCATGGTACAACGTGCGCCTCAAGGATGACAAGACGTATCCTTTTATCAAAGTTACTGTCAAGGAGCCATTTCCGCGCATTTTGGTGGTGCGCAAACGCCTCAAAGATGGCTCCCGCTATTTTGGCCCTTATACCAACGCCATGGCAGTGCGGGAAACAGTGAAGTTTTTGCGCAAGATCTTTCCCGTTCGCACCTGCCGTAAGGACATCGTCCCCGGCCAGCAGGACCGACCTTGTCTCAATTATCATATTGGGCGCTGTTTGGCTCCTTGTGCCAGTTTGGTTGATCAAGAAACGTATCGGGAGATGATCTCTGAGGTCTGCTTGGTCCTCGAGGGGCGGCATGAACAGATTCTTCCTGATCTGCAGGGGAAAATGAAAGCCGCGGCAGCAGCATTAGAGTACGAACGGGCTGCTCGGATTCGCGATCAGCTGCAGGCCCTGCAGAGCATTATTGCCAGGCAGAAGGTGGTGGCCCAGCACCGCGAGGATCAGGATGTTCTAGGCTATACCCGCGTCGGAGACATAGCCTGTGTACAGGTGTTCTTTGTGCGCAGCGGTAAGTTGATCGGACGGGATCACTTTCTGCTGCAGTGCAGCAGTGATGAAAATGGGGAAGAGATCTTGACGGCCTTTTTGAAACAGTTCTACAGTGAAAGTGCAGTTATCCCCCGCGAAATCCTGTTGCCACAGCCGCTGAGCGAGGGGGCTGTTTTGGAAACATGGCTCGGGCAGCTGCGGGGCGGGCGGGTGCACCTACGGCATCCACAGCGCGGTGAGAAACGCCGGCTTGTGGAGATGGTTACGGAGAACGCGTCGCTGGTACTGCAGGAAATACGCTCACGGGAAGAAAGAAAAGAGCGGGAAATTGCCATGGGATTGGAGGAACTGCAGGAAGCACTGCAGCTTCCCCATCCTGTGCGACGCATGGAAGCCTATGATATCTCCAACACCCAAGGCAGCGAAATCGTGGCATCCATGGTGGTGTTGGTGGACGGTAAGCCGGCCAATGATGAGTATCGCCGATTCAAGATTCGCACAGTGGAGGACGGCCCCAACGACTATGACGCTATGAAAGAGGTCATCCGGCGGCGCTTTGCCCGTGGCCTCAAGGAGCAGAGTGGCGAAGACGAGGGAACCAAGTTCAAGGAGTTTCCGGATCTGGTGTTGATCGATGGCGGTAAGGGCCAGCTTAACGCTGCCCTGGAAAGTCGCGATTCGCTGGGCATCAAGATTCCCTTTATTGGCTTAGCCAAGCGTTATGAAGAGATCTTCATGGAAGGTTTTGCCGAACCCTTGATCCTGCCCCGGGAATCGCAGGGGCTGTACATGGTGCAGCGGATTCGCGATGAAGCGCATCGGTTTGCTATCACGTACCACCGGCAGCTGCGAGGCAAGGCCAGCCGAGCATCGGTTTTGGACGACATTCCCGGAGTTGGGCCCAAACGGAAAAAGGCGTTGATGAAACACTTCGGCACCGTCAAGGCCATTCGGGCGGCATCGGTGGCCGAGCTATCGGAAGTGGAAGGCATATCCCAAGGTGTGGCGCAGGAGATCGTCCAGCACCTAAAAAAGGACTGACGTTATCGTCAGTCCTTTTTTGCCACTCACTTTTTTGTCTCCCGTAAACGATCCCAGGATGATGTCCGTGCCTCAGAAGCTAATGCTTGCGCCCAGAGTCAGTCCAGAAAACGCTGTGGAGGATTGGGGAAGCTTCACCATGGTGTCATCGGTTCGCTGAAAATCAAAACTAGCGATGCCGGCGCGCTGACTGGCATAGCCCACGTGGACTGCAATGTCTTCTTGAATGTTGTAGTGTACATTCAGTTGATAGGCAAAGGATGAGCCGCGGATGTTCTTCAGCGCTCGGTTGCCTTCTTGATATTCCCAGGAGAACCACGGTGCCCCATGTACGCTGGCACTGAAACCCATTTGATCCATGATTTCAAAGGAAGCATGACCGTGCATGCCAAAACCCTGGCCCGTGAAGTGACGCAGGGCGCTTGTGGTGAAAGCAGGGTGGCGCAGGGAAACGCGAGCTAATTCATAACTGAGTCCGCCATAGACCCGAAAGCCATCGTCTTCCATGAGCAAGTAGCCTACAGCTCCATGAATACGCCAAGGTGCCGCTGTATGTACTCCAGCCAGTTCTTCGCCACCCATGGATAGATTGCGGGAAAAACCACCCATCCAACTGCCTTCTGCCCGCAGGTCATTGGTGGGATACGCTTCCGCCGTGACACTGCCCAGCCATTGGCTGCTGGTGATGTTGTCCTCGCCAGTCACCCGCAGATTGCCCAGACCAGCGTAGCCTGTGATGCGAACTTGCTCAGCCGCGGCGGACCCCGCTGTGACCAAAAGAAGCAGCGATATGACCGTCAACCATAATCCTGTTTTTTTCATTGCCCTTCCTCCCTCGTGCGATTTGCCTGCTTATCAAAGTATAACATTCGTGGAGCATTTCGCCAATGTGGCAATGCCCGCTAAAATGCTTTTTGTGAAATTATTCTTTGATGTGCAGGGGTTTCACTGCCGATCACGAATATAATACAAAGCATTTATTCTAGGAATGGGGGAGTTAGGGTGAAGAATACTGTTGTTTTGGCGGTAGCGTTAACACTGGTTCTTTTGGTAAGCTCGGCGGCAGGGGCAATGATGTTTCAGGTGGATGGACTGTACTTATTGGGGAACTCGGACTCGGAGTTTGCTGGCGCAACCATGACCACGAAAGGCCTCAACTTCAGTGCTGGAGTCCAGGCTGAAGTATTTCCTGACATCTTGGCTGATGCGCGCTACCTCTTCTCGGCGGCTGATTCGCTGCAGGTGGGTGACGAGTTTGAGGAGTTTGGTGACAACAGCGGCTATAAGGCGGATTTCAATCTGATCACAGGCGGCATTCAATATCGGGTTATGGAAGAGGATGGCATCGGCTTTTTCGTGGGTGCCGGTTATGCTCTGCTCAGCGGCGAATACAAGCGTGCTGTGGAGGTCGGTGCAGCAACGGAGGGTGATGGCGGAACCCTGTCTGGCTCTAGCTTCTATGGCAAGGCCAGAGTGGCCGTGGACGTGAATCGGGACGTCTCCTTCTATGGCGACTTGGCATTTGCCCCTATGGTTAAGAACTTCGCCTTAGGTTCGGCAGACGACGGCGAAGGAAGTATCCTCAGCGCCCGCGGCGGTGTGGTCTATCACATCAATGAAATGCTGGGCATTCAGGCCGGTGTTGATTTCAGCAGTGCCAAAGCCGAGTTTGCCGATGCAGATAACTTCAGCGTGTCGTCAGTACTTTACGGTGCTGGTGTGGTCGTTCGCTTCTAGCAATAAAAGAAAGACATAAGCAGGCTCTGCCCTCCGTGACGGGAAGGCAGAGCTTTTCCTATTCCAGTCGAAACTCTATGGCAATGGAATCCGTGTCCGGAATACTGACGCGTTCGCTGAAAATCCAATGAGAACTGCCGGTCACAGGAATGCGGGCCGTCAGCGCGTACTCACCTGGCGGCAAAGAGCCGTCAAAGGTGCGATCAGGGCCAGCCTCAGCCCAATAGATCAGGCCTGCGTGGGCACCGGTCAGCGCCTCGAATCCGATCCAAGCTCGATGGAGATAGGATTGCGTAACGGCGGCGTAGGCATTGACCATCCGACGCGGGTGATGATCGAAGGGCAGACCAATCCCCGTTTTGTAGAGTCGCTCCCAGATGGCTGTGGGAGTCAAACCCCCTTCGACGCTGAGCAGGAGGCCGACGATGCCGCTGACCAAGGGCGCCGCCATGGAGGTACCGAGGTCCTCGGTATAACCGCCGGCTGTGGTGGTACTGAGAATGCTCGGCCCTCCCCTTGTTCCTCCCGGTGCAAAGAGGAGGACAGGTTCGTTGTCCGGACCTAAGAGCGAGTACGATGCTACCTGTGGACGCCCCTGTCCGTCAACCTCTACAGCACCCACGGCAATGACCTCACCATAGGCCGCTGGAAAGAGAGTGCAGTAGGGCTCAGAGGCACCGAGACCGCAGTTGGAACCGCTGACGTTTCCCGCGGCGGCTATGATCGTGACGCCTTGGGCATGGGCGTTCTGGATGCTGGTGAGTGAAGCTGGAAGGTCCGAACGGCCACCCAAGCTCAGGTTCATGATCTGCGCCCCTTCGGACGCGGCCAGAGCCAATCCTTCGGCTAAGATGGCATCCGTACCACCCCCATTTAGGACACCGTAGGATCGCAGATCAGCACTCCAGATGGTACCGGCCACGCCGCGGTTGTTGTTCGTAGTGGCGCCGATGATGCCAGCCACGTGGGTGCCGTGATGCTGGGGCTGCGTGCTGGATGTCAGGGAGTTGACACGGAGCAGGTTCGCCTGGAGATCCGGATGCCCTCCATCGGCAAGGGTATCCAGAATGCCGATGCGTACAGGTGGTTGGGGTCGGCCCGTTGTGATGTGCCATGCGTGGGGGAGATAGATCAGGTCATAATGCCACTGCTCCTGGAATAAGGGGTCATTGGGCTGGCGCATGGCAGAGGCAAATACGGGAGCATTCCAGTCCAGCCACTGAACCTCTGGGTCTTGGGACAAGGCCATGTATGCCTCCTGGGCTTCGTTCTCTGACAGATCTGACAGACTCCAAAGATTGGCATGGGGATAATATCTGACAGTACCATGTTTTTCCCAAGGGCGCAAAGGCTCCCCGCTGGAGGCCTTGAGAACAATACTTCGCCGCTCATCCAACGGCCACTGCTGCGTCTCTACCAACCCGGATGTCCGGAACGCTTCCCCGGCGCCAGCTACCGACAGCGAAGCCTGCGGCAGCTGGTAGTCGAGGGTTCCAGACACAAGTAGCCCAGCGTAGGTCTGAAAGTCCAGTTGAAGAAGGGATTCATCTGCGCTGACAGCCATCTGTATGGGGTGATGTTGGGGAATTTGAAACTCTAGGGTCCAAGGTCCATGGCGGCGAGTGGTGGTCCAGTTCACGGAAAAACGACCGTCAGAGCCCACGGGAACCACTTGGCGCCGCAGTTCATCGCCACTATAGATCACCAGGGACGTCGGTAAGACATCCTCCAGCGCTCCATGGACAACACCCATAAGTTTTACGGAATAGGTTGCGCCGCCCACAAAGCTCAAGTGCGGCCAACAGCCGCTGGTGGTGACAACGATCAGTAGGAGAATGCCTAGCCAACGAGTCCGCATCTGGATCACCTCATTGTCCTTATTCGCCGTCACCACAAGATTTCCTACGGTGACGGCAGCCGCCAATCTATTAATAAATTAAACTCTAACCTTGACATATTCAAAGTGTTGGCTTAATATTGAGGTAAGACATTTAAAAAATCAATCTAAAAATGAATATATGAAAGGTAGGTGTTCTATGTGAGTCATCCCATGGTAAGTTCCTGTCCTGTGTGTTCGGGGGCCATGGAAGTGCGCAGCCTTCACTGCCCAAGCTGCGATACCTCACTGCATGGGCGCTTTACGCCCTGCAAATTCTGCAAGCTCAGTAACGAACAGCGGGAGTTTGTAGAAGTGTTCTTAGCCTCCCGTGGGAACATCAAGGAGGTGGAGCGTCTGCTGGGTATTTCGTATCCCACTGTGCGCAGTCGTCTTGATACCATCGTGGAATCCATGGGCTACCGAGTTGAGCGCGATGAAGACAATCGGAGGCGCTCTGTCCTGGAAGCGCTTAGTAAGGGCGAGATATCTTCGGAAGAAGCCGTGAAGCTGTTAAAGACCAAGGCGTAGAGGAGGAGCTATTGTGAACGAGGAACGCAGACTAATACTGAAGATGGTGGAAGAAGGTAAGATCACAGCCGATGAAGCGGCGGCACTCCTAGAAGCACTTGGCGAGGAGCCGGAGGCGGCGGGAGATTCCCACAATACGGAGGACACTTGGACCCGCTTGGAAAAGCAGGGTGAAGAATTCGCCCACAAAGTGGAAGCGGCGGCTGAGAAGTTCAGCCGTTCCTTAGAAGACAAGATTGAAGGCGGAGTAGGCGAAAGCTTATCGCGCATGGGTAGAATGCTATCCAAGCTGCCTTTCGTCAGCGGCGAAGAAAGTTATGAAATGATGCGGGAGTATTCCGGTCAGCTCCGGCCGGGCGAATGGGAAGTACCTATCAGCATTCACACCGCCAATGGGCGGATAAATGTGGAAGGTTGGGAAGAGGAACACTACAAAATCGTGGTGGTACAGCAAGTTCGTGCTAAAGACAGGGATAGCGCCAGAGCGAAGACGGTGCAGCTGGATCTAGAGGATGGAGCCCAGGACATGGAAAGTGTCCATATTATGCCGCCGCCGGCTGCCAATGTAACCTTTTCCTTCCACGTGTTTGTACCAAAGAACCGCGTCTATGATGTGGATATCCTCAATACCAATGGTCGGATACAGCTGGACGGATTGCACTGCCGCAATGTCAATGTGGAGACGACCAATGGTCCGATCACGCTCGAGCACGTTAAGGGTGCTGAGATCTACGCCAGTACGGTCAACGGCTCGGTGCAGATGGCTGCTGTGGAGGGCGAGAATGTTGTCCAGAAAGCTGGCAACGGCTCAGCGCGACTGCGCGTCATGGCAAGACAATTGGAGGCGACGACCACCAATGGGTCCATTCGAGTGGAGCCGCTAATGGGCACCTTTGCAGCAAGCGAAATTAAGCTTGCCGCCACCAATGGGTCGATTCGCTGCATGGTAGCCCGCAGCTCTGATCTAGGTACTAAGGTGGAGGCTATGACCGCGGTGGGCCGAACAGACGTTGAGCTCGACGGATTCGAGTTCACATCGCAAGAACGCCGAGTTGGCGGCAGCCGTATGGAAGGAGAAAGCAGGGGTTTTGAAGAGCAGCCCCGAAAAATGACCATATGGGCCAAGGCAGGTTCTGGTTCGATCCAGATTTCCCACCTAAAGGAGGATGGCCATGGCAAAGCATGAAGAGCGTCTGCAGATTTTGGAGATGCTGAAGGCAGACAAGATCAGCACCGATGAAGCTGCCAAGCTTCTGGAAGCACTGGATGGCGGGGAGCGCCATGGACGCACGGACACAAGGAATATTCACATCCGTGTCTTCGAGAACGGCAAGGACAAAGTGAACGTGAATATTCCAGTGAGCTTAGCTCGTCTTGCTCTTAACTTGGTGCCCAACGATGTGGTGATCGAACAAAATCTCAATCTCAGGTCATTGATCACCAGTATTGAAGCAGGATTTCGCGGCAAACTTGTGGAAGCAGATATACCGGAAGAAGGTCGTAAAATCGAAGTCTTTGTGGATTAAGGGTGGACTTCCACCCTTTTTTCGTGCAAGCACCCAGGAGGATGACAGAATGATACGATTGGTCGCCATCGATGTCGATGATACGCTCATTAACCACCAATTGGAGATCTCCGCAGCCAACGTGGAGGCAATCCGTGCAATTATGGACAAAGGAATTATCGTTACCTTGGCCACTGGCCGGATGCACCGCTCGGCTGTACCCTTCGCGCGTCAGTTGGGCATGCCTGAGGATCAGCCGATTATTACCTACAATGGAGCCATGACCAGGACCTTGGCCGGTGCCATGCTTAACCACATTCCCATACGCTCCGATGTGGTCTTGGATACGGTGGCTCTGGCGCGGGAAGGCGCCTGGACCCTAAACCTTTACCATGATGATCTGCTTTTCGTGGCGTCCATGGACTCGTATGTCAAGGACTATGAAGTTCTCAGCGGAGTACCTGCCCAGGTGGTGGGTCCCCTGGATACCTTCGTTCAGCAGGGTAATGACGAAGTTTCAAAACTACTGGTCATTGGAGAACCGGAGGATACAGCCAACCGCTTGGAGATCATCAAGGACCAATTGGGGTCTCGGGCAGAGGTGGTACGGTCGCGCCCGCATTTCATCGAGATCACGGATCGCGAAGCCAACAAAGGGGTGGCGTTGGCGCGTTTGGCTCAGCAGCTGGGAGTTTCTGCGGATGAAGTCTTAGCCATCGGCGACAGCGGCAATGACGTAGCCATGTTCCGATTCGCTGGCACCAGTGTGGCCATGGGCAATGCCCAAGCGGCCGTGCGTGAACAGGCAGCCTTCGTGACTGGGTCCAACGACGAATCCGGTGTGGCCCAGGCTCTGCGCCGGTTTTGTTAAAACCGCCACCGCATTGCGATGGAAAACGTAAACTTTTTCTTTACCGATGCGGTCGGCTGTGGTAAAATCTATAAGTAAGTTACGTACGTTGTGGGAGTTTGGCTTGAATTGTTGCTCAATTTCCACTAAATTAGACACTCACTTTGGAGAGGAGATTGCGACGTTGGCAGGAGTACACTTGAAAAATGTAACAAAGCAATTTGGTAATGTCACAGC
The DNA here is from genome assembly GCA_003559095.1 of Clostridiales bacterium. Classification (GTDB taxonomy): domain Bacteria; phylum Bacillota; class Limnochordia; order Darwinibacteriales; family B1SED10-159; genus SLOZ01. The sequence goes on from PWMW01000043.1 coordinate 41,706, forward strand.
AGTCAACAGCATCAGTCTTGATATTAAGGACAAAGAGTTCATTGTATTGGTCGGACCATCGGGGTGTGGGAAATCTACCACACTACGGATGGTGGCAGGCTTGGAAGAAATCTCGGATGGAACGATCTCCATTGGTGATACTGTCGTCAATGATGTTCCACCAAAAGACCGGGACATCGCCATGGTTTTCCAGAACTACGCACTGTATCCCCACATGGACGTTTACAACAATATGGCCTTCGGCCTCAAACTGCGGAAATTCCCCAAAGCCGAAATTGACCAGCGAGTTAAGGACGCGGCCAAACTTTTGGGGATCGAAAACTTGCTGGATCGCAAACCCAAAGCGCTCTCTGGCGGGCAGCGCCAACGTGTTGCTGTTGGACGAGCTATTGTTCGGGAGCCCAAGGTCTTCTTAATGGACGAACCGCTGTCCAACTTGGATGCCAAACTGCGTGTGCAGATGCGCGCCGAATTGAGCAAATTGCACAATCGGCTGCAGACTACAGTGATTTATGTTACCCATGACCAAACCGAAGCCATGACCATGGGCGATCGCATCGTTGTTATGCGAGACGGCTTTATTCAACAGGTCGGGGCGCCCTTGGAGATCTACAACAACCCCAATAACATCTTCGTAGCAGGGTTTATCGGCAGTCCAGCCATGAACTTCCTGGATGCCACGTTGCGCAATGAGAATGGCACATTCGTTGTAGAAGCACCGACGTTTAAGGTGACCATTGCGGATCAGAAGGCCAAATCTATCAAGAATATCGACAAGTATGTCGACAAGGCCGTGGTTTTCGGCATGCGTCCAGAAGACATTGAGGATGCTTCGCTTCTGGACGATACGTCCGGCACATCCATGGTCGACGCATCTGTAGATGTAACGGAACCGATGGGCGCTGAAGTGTATGTGTATCTGTCCGCTGGCGACAATACCTTTATCGCTCGTTTGGATGCCGCCACCGATGCCAAGGATGGCTCCAAACTTAAAGTCGCCTTCGACATGAACAAGTGCCACTTGTTCGATCGGGAGACGGAAGAGGTTATTCGCTAAGCTTCAGACACTGCAGCTGTCAACACGAAACCATAACAGGAGCGGAGTTCCGCTCCTGTTTGCGCGCAGCGTCGGATTCAGCGTTGACACCAGGCGATCGGTCTGGCAAAATAGACCAGTACCATGGTTCCGTGTCACGGACACATAGAGGCTCAAAATCGCCTTAAGCTAGTGGTTACGCGGCCGATGACGAAATCTGCATTCCTGCCAAACTGGAAAAATGCAAGGCCGCTGCACTTTTTTGAAAAAACTTTTTGCGCAACCGACAAAAAAAGCAGGAATTCGACGTAGGGGCGTCAAAGTATTGTCACAATGTCTTTATGCCCATTACGCATGCTAGATGCAGTTTATCATATGCTTTGAATCTCCAAGAGGGTACTGGAAAGAAAGGAGGTGTCCCGCTCAGTGTCCAGTCGCCCCGAAGCGGAGATGAGAAGGCATTGTGCAAGGGCCACAATAAGGGAAAAGGAAACATGGAGACTTTCCCCTTTAGTGCCTGGGACAATGCGATAGAGCAAGTCCAAACCTAACAAACAAACTGAGGGGGATTTACAAAATGAAAAAGATTCTGGTACTTAGTTTAGTACTGGTGTTTGCCCTGAGCTCCGCAGCTATGGCAAACATTTCGTTCAGCGGTTCGTTTGAGAGTAAGCTGGCAACCGACAGCTTTTCTCCAGAAGAGGTTAATTGGGAATTCACCAATGTATTGACATTGTCAGTCAAAGCCACTGGTGAAGGCGTTGGTTGGACATTCGAAGGCGGTCTTACCGGACCTTCCGGTGAGGGTGCATTCGAACTGGGTAAGTACAAACTTACCTTGGAAGACGACTTCTTTACCGCGTGGGTATGGGGTAATGGTGCCGAAACCAGCACCAAGGCTTCCAACCTCGGCTTCGTCAGTGCTCCAGCTGCAGCAGCTTCTGCTGCTCGTGTTGAGGTTCCTGTAATGGACGTCACCACGTTAACGGTTGACTACCGTGGTTCCGAAGGCGAACACGGTGCTCTGCGTATGTTTGCTGATCTCGAAGTGAATGATATCGAGATCGGGCTCGCCGGCGGTCGTTACTACGAGGCTGACGAAGCCCCGGCTAATACGCTGGTGGCCTCTGCCGGTACGGCCATTGATATCTTCACCATCGATGGTGCCGTGGGTGTAACCTTGGGCGAAGCACTGGGTTACGCAGCTGGTCTGGATGCTGGTGCTGATGTAACTGAAGAAATCAGCGTTGGTGCCAAAGCTTGGTTCAGCAATCCTGGTTTTGAAGGTGATGTGGCCAGTGATAAGGTACATGTATCCGGTAATGTTGACTACAATGACGGCACCATCTGGGCCAAAGCTGCTTTGACCTTTGAAGGCGCATTTGAGGAATTTGGTTTCACCAGCGACACACAGCGCGTGGACTTTGGCTATCGTTTCGACGACAGCGTTGCTTTCGGCGATATCCTTGGAAAATACAACGAACTGACGGCTCCGGCCACGAGAGGTTTTGTTGAGCGCAAGGGCGTTGAAGAAGGAGCTGCAACCTTGTCTGCTCAGGTTGGCGCTGCTTCCCCGCTGATGGACGACTTCCTCTGGGGTAAGATTACCTTGGCATTCGTAGGAAATGCTGATGGTCAGGACTACACCTTGGCGACCGAAGATGATGCGTTTATTACTCGCCGCATCTACGCCTTGGCTGATGCTTATGTGGCTGTCTCCGATCGCCTCGTTGTGAAACCGCACCTGCGTTTCCGCAATGTCTCCGGCGACGTTGAAACCGCACCATTGGACATCTCCAATGGTGAAATCGAATGGCCGGCGTTGGCAAAGGGTAATGCACTGCTGACCAGTGTTGGTGCTGAATACAAAGTCGGTGGCGTTGATGGCCCGACCTTGAACCTCAGCGTCAGCAACGAAGCATTCTTCGGTGTTCAGGATGCATGGGGTGCTGACGAAGAGTTGGATATGGTTCAAAAAGCATCCATCTCCATCAAAGTTACTTTCTAAGCAGAGTGATGTATCAAAAGCCCGGACTTCGGTCCGGGCTTTTCCATATACTGTCGCTCTGGGGTCAAAATGTCGACTGGCATTTCGCCTCACAAGTTAATGGTTTCTACAATCCAACCAAAAGATTCAAAATATCTTACAAAGTTGCAGGAAACGCCTAGGATTTGTGGAACTATATAGCAGGGACGGAGAGACGGGAGTTATACAAGAATTGATGTAGGTGAAATAGTCGGAAAATAACAAGTAATAGCTTCAATTGATTTGTGAGTTATGGGTTTCCATAACTTGATTCGGCAGCCAAGGAGGTGGTGGCTGAGGAGCAATTTTTGACGCTCAGCATTTGTACTTCCAATAATACATGACCTAAATAAAAGGAGGGCTATCAATGGCCAAAGTGACACTAGAGAATGTCACCAAACATTTCGGTAATGTTACGGCAGTGCATGAAGCCAATTTGGAGATCAAAGACAAAGAGTTTATCGTGCTTGTGGGTCCCTCGGGCTGTGGGAAATCCACAACGCTGCGGATGGTGGCGGGACTTGAGGAGATCACCAGCGGGAATATTTTCATCGGTGAAACTCTCGTGAACGATGTTCCGCCCAAGGACAGAGACATCGCCATGGTATTCCAGAACTATGCCTTGTATCCCCATATGGATGTTTACAACAATATGGCCTTTGGTTTGAAGCTTCGCAAATTCCCCAAAGCCGAAATTGACAACCGGGTCAAAGACGCCGCCCGCATATTGGGCATCGAAAATCTTTTGGATCGCAAACCCAAAGCCCTGTCCGGTGGTCAACGGCAGCGTGTAGCTTTGGGTCGAGCCATTGTGCGAGAGCCGAAGGTATTCTTGATGGACGAGCCTCTTTCCAACTTGGATGCCAAACTGCGCGTCCAGATGCGCGCTGAGTTGAGTAAGCTGCATAACCGTCTGCAGACGACGGTCATCTACGTAACCCATGACCAAACAGAAGCCATGACCATGGGCGATCGTATTGTTGTTATGAAAGATGGACTGATCCAGCAGGTGGGAGCGCCTCTGGAGATCTATAATAACCCCAACAACATCTTTGTGGCTGGCTTCATCGGCAGCCCCGCCATGAACTTCATGGATGCCACTCTCCGCAAGAATGGCGAAGGATATCTGGTTGAAAACAAGTCTGGTAATGTGCGGCTGCGGGTCCCCAAGGAGCGGGAGAGCTACTTTAAGGATCTGAGTTCGTATGTGGACAAAGAAGTCGTGTTCGGCATTCGGCCGGAGGACATCGAAGACTACGATGTGGCCGAAGAGGCGAAGGAAGAGTTTACTGTAGAGGCCGGGGTGGATGTTACAGAGCCCATGGGAGCAGAGATCTATCTCTACTTGAATTTTGGAGATGATACAACTTTCATTGCCCGGGTGAGCGCCCATTCCACAGCCAAAGACGGTGAACGGCACAAGGTGCTGTTTGACATGCGGAAGGTTCAACTGTTCGACCGCAATAGTGAGGAGTCACTACGCAAATAGGTTTTCAGCAGGGGCAGCACCGCAGAATAGGTGCTGCCCCTTGTCTTCGTTGCAGGAGTTTTCCGGAAAACGTGGAATACCGATTGTGTTTGCCAAAACCAGGGTATATGGAAATTTTCGGAAGAGGAGTCGTTGCTGCATGCCGGGACGCTACGCCATCGGAGTGGATTTGGGCGGAACGAAGATTGCCACGGGGATTACGGACTTATCGGGGAATATGGTGGCCAGGCGGTTTGTGGCCACGGATGCAGCCTCTGGCGAGGCGGTGGTTATTGCCAGAATTATGCGGTCCATCCATGATATTATAAAAGAAGCCAAAGTGTCTAATGAAGAAGTGGCCGGGATTGGCATCTGCTGTCCCGGACCTTTGAATCCCGAAACCGGCGTGGTGATCTTTGCCCCAAACCTGGGCTGGAATCACGTACCTATTGTGGCCCACATTGTGGAGGAGTTTGGTATTCCCACGTATCTGGAGAATGATGCCAATGCTGCGGCGTTGGCGGAAAAATGGTTTGGAGCGGGTCGGGATGTTCAGAGTTTGCTGTATGTAACGGTCTCCACAGGTGTGGGCGGCGGCATTATTCTCAACGGCGACATCTATCGGGGGCGCAACCACATGGCGGGTGAGATCGGCCACGCCATTGTCCAGCCAGAAGGCGGTGAGCGCTGCGGTTGCGGTCAGTACGGCTGCCTGGAAACCATTGCATCGGGAACAGCCATCGGTCGCCGCGCCCGAGAGGTGGTGCAGGCAGGTGGTGGCCAACGCATGTTGGAGTTGGCAGGGTCCAGTGAGGCCATAACCGCAAGAACGGTGGCCGATGCTGCAGCTGATGGTGACGCAGATGCCAAGGCCGTTCTGGAACGGGCCTTTTTGTACTTAGGAACCTTTATCGTCAACATGCTCAATGTCTTGAATGTGGAGAAGATTGTCATTGGCGGCGGTGTCAGCAAACTGGGTGAGAGCCTGTTCGTACCGGTCCGCCGCGTTGTGGATGATAAGATGTCCGATGTCCCGGCTAAGTACACGCCCATTGTTCCTGCCGAAACCGGCGACAGTGTAGGTATTCTTGGTGCCGTGGGTTTGGTGGTAAAGGCTGAAGTTAGGGTCGGATAGACATCAGTGCCGGGACGGAAGAACACCCCTCAACACTTGAGGGGTGTCCGTAATCTCCGGGGCTTCAAAAAATGCCATGGTCTTTGGCGCGGCTTACTTCCTCGTACCACTCCACACCCTGCAGCAGGTCGATCAGCTCCGGTGTGGCATCGTGCCCGGCCTGGGACTGAATAAGAGTCAGCAGATAGTGATGGAGATCTTCCACTTCCCGTTTGCCGAACATGGACTCCAGCTGTTCCTGCGTGCTGTCATAGGCGTCGCTGTCTTCCATGGCTTGGTAGGCATCAAGCTGCAGGAGCAAGAGCCGCAGTTTCCAGTAGGCACTGCTGTACCGAAGACCGCTCTGAACAGCCGCCACGGTGTCCTGAAAGCGTTTTTGTTTGAACAGAACTTTCGCAGACATATAATGCAGTTCTGGACTAGGAGGAATCTCCAACGTTGGAGCATCCCCGCTGACCAGACAACCCACTAAGTGCCGCAGGACTCTCGTGGTGGGCAGGTCGGGTAATCGATCTAGATAGTTGTTGCAGAGTTTGGGATAGAACAGGGTAGCCTTGGCCGCCCGCAGCAGATGATGATCACCGATAAGATCGCCAACTGTTGTATCCAGCCGGTCTGCCAGCTTTTGAAGGGTTTCCAGCGGTGGAATCACCTTACCCAACTCAATCTGGGATACATAACTGCGCGTCCAGGTTTCACCGGCCAACTCCTGCTGGCTCAAGCGCATCTGCTTTCGGCGCAGCCGAATTTTTTGACCTATCATGGTTAACACCCTCTCTGAATTGGTGGAAATTTATGTTAAGTCTAACCCCAGATTACCATAAATCCTGCAAAACCTCAAGTCACCAGTAATTCAGCGGTGAATGATCTGATTCTGTAGAAAAATCCCAGAAATCAGGATAAAATACGTGTACATGCAGTTTCAAGTCTTATTGTGCCCCCAGCTTCAGCGGTTGACATGGCCGCGAACAACAACGTATAATAGGGTTAAGATTGTTCTTCACAAAGAGGTGAATCGGAGTGGCGGATTCCACGGACATTTTGGTAAGTCTCCCCAAACAGCTGCTATCTGAACTGGATAAGATCGTTCATGAGCAGAAGTGCAGCCGCAGTCAGTGTGTCCAGGAGGCCATGCAGATGTATGTTATGGATAGGAAAAAGGTAATTTTGCGCGAACAACTTAAGAATGGCTACCAGAGCATGGCTGCCCTCAATTTGGTGCTGGCTGAGGAAGGCCCCGATGAAGATTCCTTCTATTACTATGAGTGTGGCGCATCGGAGGGGGATTAAGTGCAGCAGGTGATGCGTGGCGACGTATTCTACGCTAACTTAAATCCAGTTGTTGGCTCAGAACAGGGTGGTGTTCGTCCTGTTCTAGTTCTGCAGAACAATATTGGCAACAAATACAGCCCTACGACCATAGTCGCCGCCATTACATCGAAGATCAAAAAGGCCAAACTGCCGACCCATGTTGAGCTGGAAGCAGGGCAATTTGATCTGGACAAGGATTCCGTTATCCTTCTGGAGCAGATTCGGACCATCGACAAGCGCCGTCTGAAAGAAAAGATCGCTCACTTGGATGGCGAGACCATGGATGCCATCGATGAAGCACTGCAGATCAGCCTCGGTCTTGTGGATATTTAGCCCGTATGGGCTTTTTTCTTTTGTATTGTTAGAGGAGTTGTCTTAATGAGCTGAGAACTACTATCTTGGAGTAGATTTCTCGCTTCGCTGTCTTACGGGGCTGTCAACTAGTTCTGCGGAGCCACTGGAAACTGAGGTGAATCATGCAGCCGATCATTGCCATTCCCCTCTGCCACGATTGGCAGGGCGCTGGGAAATTTTACATGCACCAGCCCTATGTGGATCGTATTCTTGCAGCCGGCGGAATTCCTCTGATGATGCCGTTCCTTAACAGTGAACAGCTGCGGCAGGTGTTGGCTGGTGTCCACGGTGTTTTGCTGCCCGGCGGGATCGATATTGACGCATCGCTTTTTGGCCAAGAGCCACACCCACAATGCGGAGAGATCAACCCGCTGTGGGATGCAATGGACGTGGCCACCATCCGGCAGGCACGCCAAAACGAGCTGCCCGTATTCGCTATCTGCCGGGGGATACAGATTCTCAATGTTGCCCTAGGCGGTACCCTAGTGCAGGACATCCCCTCGCAGATTCCCCGCGCCATCAAGCATTCCCAGCAAGCACCCCGCTGGCACGGGACCCATGGAGTAAGCATCAACAGCCAAGGGATCTTGTCCCGTCTGCTGGGGAACGCTTCGGTGATGGTCAACTCTTTCCATCACCAAGCAGTGGGAATGGTAGCGCCTGGATTCGCTGCCACGGCTTACGCCGCCGATGGGGTGATTGAAGGAATTGAGTCCATCACAGGTTCGTTCGCTCTTGGGGTTCAGTGGCATCCAGAGTTGATGGTGGAGCAGCATCCGAACATGCAGTGTCTGTTCAACGAGTTCGTAGCACAGGCCAAGCTGAGAGCAGAAAGAAGGTAAGCCCGTGGCGGAAATCTTGGCGCATGTGTACAGAGGAACTCTGGTGGAAAGCCTTCACCGTGGTGATTGGGTGATCACCGATGGCCAAGGCCGTGTAATTCACAACCAGGGAAATCCCACAAAAGTCACATATTGGCGTTCTTCGGCGAAGCCATTCCAAGCGCTGCCCGTGATTGAAAGTGGCGCCTACGATGGCTTCGGCCTTAACCCCGAGGAGCTAGCAGTGATGTGTGCTTCCCACAGCGGTGAAGTGCATCACGTGCGGGCAGTGCAATCCATTCTCGACAAAATCGGCCTTGATGCCAGCTATCTGCAGTGCGGTATTCATCCACCGGTATATCGTCCGGCGGCGGAGGCATTGACAGCTGCAGGCAGCCAACCTTCGGAACTTCACAGCAACTGCTCCGGCAAACACAGCGGCATGCTGGCGCTGTGTCAGCACTATGGCTGGGATTTACAGACATATCTCGATCCTGCTCACCCCCTGCAGCAGTTGACATTGGGTGTGGTGGCCGACGTAACGGCTGTGGACCGTGACGATGTGATCATCGGTGTGGATGGCTGTGGTGTTCCCGTGTTCGGACTGCCCCTAACTGGGATGGCCAGGGCTTGGGCCCACTTGGCGGCTCCCAATTACCAAGTATCTGGTCTACGGCGGGCAGCGTTGGCACAGGTGGCTGATGCTATGCGCCAGTACCCTCATATGGTGGCGGGTACTGAGCGGATCTGCACGGACTTGATGACGGGATACGCACCCAAGCGCTTATTGGCCAAGATGGGCGCCGAAGCCGTGTACTGCCTGGGTCTGCCTTTGGAAGGCTGGGGCTTGGCGCTGAAGATCGAAGACGGCAACGCCCGGGCCATTCCGGAGATCCTGTTGGCCATCCTCGACCAGGTGGGTTACCCAGCACAGGGAATCCCAGAGCTGGAACATTATATTCCCCTGGTGGTCAGGAACCACCGTCAGAGCGTGATTGGAAAAATCGTACCGGAGGTGCATTTGTGATGAATGTATTTATTTCTGCCGATTGGGAAGGAATCGCCGGACTGGTCAGTTGGTACCAGGAAAAGGAAGACAACATGCGGGCCCGCAAATTGATGACCGGTGAAGTGAATGCTGCTGTGGAAGGAGCTTTGGCGGCCGGCGCTTCCCAGATCTTGGTTAATGATTCCCATGGCTCCATGCGCAATATCTTGATCGAGGAGCTGCATCCCCAGGCCCAGTTGCTCTCTGGGGGCCTCAAGGAACTGAGTATGATGGCTGGCGTTCAGCGAGGCATGGATGCAGCGATCTTTATCGGTTACCATGCCAAAGCGGGAACAACCCGGGCCATACTGGATCACACCTACTCGGGCTCCAGTGTCCATGAGTGGCGCATCAACGGACGCCCAGCCGGTGAAACTACGGTCAATGCAGCGGTCGCCGGCTGTTACGATGTTCCTGTGGTCTTGGTCAGCGGCGACAACAGCCTGCAGGAGGAAGTGGAAACTCTGGGTGCCGTTCATGTTCAGGTTAAAGAGGCGTTCAGCCGCTATGCTGCCCTGAATGTCCATCCGACTGTGGCACAGGAGCGAATTCGCACGGCCGTTACAAAGGCCCTCGGTCAACTGGAGACCTTCCAACCCTTCAAGCCCAGCGCACCTGTTACCCTGGAGTTGGATGTGCCGCGCAGTTCGATGGTGGAAGAGATCCTCTTAATTCCAGGCATGGAGCAGACTGCTGCGCGTACGGTTGCCTTTACCCACGAGGACTTTCTGGTGGCGTTTAAGGCGATGCTGGCTGCTATTACATTGGCCAATTCGGTGCAGCGCGGCTAGTAGTACGATAAACTAGAGTCAGAAGGGATGAAGCAAGCATGATTGCGATCACCAATGTTACCCTCTATACCATGACAGGCGGCAGCGAAAAAGGATCATTACTTGTTGATGATAATGGCACAATCAAGGCCTTGGGCCGCGTCAATATTCCGGAAGGTACAACCATCATTGACGGTGACGGCGGTATTCTTATGCCTGGAATCATTGATGCCCACGGCCATGCTGGTGTGGCCGAGGAAGGCCTCGGCTGGGAAGGCAGCGACGTCAATGAAAGCGTAGACCCTATCACGTCCAATCTGCGGGCCCTTGACGGCATCAACCCAGCAGAGGAAGGTATTGGCGAAGCCCTCGAGGGCGGTGTTACGACCATGTGCGTCGTGCCCGGCAGCGCCAACGTCATTGGCGGCGAAGGCGTCATTATCCACATGCACGGACGAACCGTGGATGAGATGGTGATCCGCGAATCGGGGGGACTGAAGATCGCCTTTGGCGAGAACCCAAAACGTGTCTATTCGGGGCAGAAAAAATCTCCTTCAACCAGGATGGCCATTGCTGCGCTGCTGCGGGAGCAGTTGACGAAAGCCAAGAGCTACCAGAAGAAATGGCAGAATGCCGAACCAGGTAAGGAACCAGACCAAGACCCAAAGATGGACGTTTTGGTGCGGGTATTGAACAAAGAAATTCCCCTGCGGGCCCATGCCCATCGGGCGGATGACATTATGACAGCTGTGCGCATTGCGGAAGAATTTGATGTGAACATCGTGGTGGAGCACTGTACAGAGGGCCATTTGATCGCTGACATCTTAGCGGCTAAAGGAATTGCGGCTGTGATTGGACCCACCATGACCACCCGCTCCAAAGTGGAGTTGAAAAACCGCACCTTCAAGACCCTCTTGGCCCTTCACGAAGCGGGCGTTAAGTTCGCCCTGACTATGGATCATCCCGTGCTGCATGTGCAGTATCTGCCGTTGGCCGCTGCCTTTGCCGTGAAAGAAGGTCTGCCGCGGGAAGAGGCCCTCAAGGCTCTGACCATTTACCCTGCGGAGATTCTTGGGATTGACGATCATTACGGCTCCTTGGTTGAAGGCAAGATGGCGGACCTGGTGCTTTGGGATGGGGATCCGCTGGACATCCAAAGCCGTGTAAAGAGTGTCTTTGTCCACGGTCAGCAGGTCGTGTAAGAGACGGGCTGGATGCGAGATCATGCCCAACGGGGCTGCGCAGCAACGCAGGCGGAGACAGCTCCGCCTGCGTCGTCGCGCTGCATATGCTCCCCGGTGAACAACAGGTTATGCTGCCATAGAATGGAGTGGGCCCTGTGTGGACGTACATCAGTGAAACGCCAGCCGCAACCATGAAGTTAGGTCAAGAGCTGGGTAAGTTACTGCAGCCGGGAGATTTCTTGGCTCTCAATGGACAACTGGGTTCGGGAAAGACGTTGTTTGTCAAGGGCTTGGCCACGGGGTTAAACATTAATCCTGAGCTGGTCACCAGTCCCACCTTTGCCTTCATCCAAGAGTATAGCGGTTCACTGCCGCTGTACCACTTTGACGTATACCGCCTGGATTATCCAGAGCAGCTGGAGGATCTGGGCTACGAAGACTATTTCTTCGGGCGAGGCGTGACTGTCGTGGAGTGGGCTGAGCAGGTGGCGGAGTATTGGCCCGGCCAGTATCTTCTAATCCAGTTCGAGAGGATCCATGATGACACAAGACGGCTGTGTCTGAAGCCGCATGGTGTCATGATGGAGCAGTGTGTGGCACAGTTGAAGGAGCGGATGCGTGTATGCTGACATTGGGAATAGACACCTCCACAATGACCGGAGGAGCGGCCTTGGTGGGAGCCCAAGGGTTGGTGGCTGAGTTTGTGCTCAACATTCGGTCGACCCATTCGGAACGTCTACTTCCGGCCATCGAAACGCTGCTTAACGATGCGCAGCTGGCGTTGGCTGACATTGACGCCTTCGCGGTGGCCACAGGTCCCGGCTCCTTCACGGGGTTGCGCATTGGCATGGCTACCGCCAAAGGTTTGGCCTACGCCACGGGGCGGCCGCTCTTGGGTGTGACGGTTCTGGATGCACTGGCTAGGCAGTTTGCTGCTTCGCAAAGCATCGTAATCCCTTTGATCGACGCTCGCAGGCAGGAGGTCTACGCGCAGCCTTTTGGCGGTGGGCAGGCCCTGTGTGAGCCCTGGAACGTCCCTCTCGCCACTGTGCTGCAGTGGTGCCAGTCTCGCCAGGAGCCCGTGCTCTTCTGCGGCGACGGAGCGGTGCTTTACGAAGAGCACATTCGTCAAACACTGCCTGCAGCCATTCTGCCACCGGCCGAACAGCGGCTGCTGCGCAGTTCAGCCGTGGCTGGCCTAGGTCGTGAGCGTCTCCTGCGGGGCGAACAGCATGACGTGATGAGTTTGGTGCCGTTTTATATGCGCAAATCGGAGGCGGAGATTCAATGGGATGCCAAGACATAGTTCGCACAGAGCCCATGCGTCTGCAGGACTTGGATGCTGTTCGACGGATCGAGCGGCAGTCATTCACAACCCCCTGGTCCTATGAAGCATTCGTCTCGGAACTGTTGGAGAATGACAATGCCCGTTACTTGGTTGCCCGGGATGGTGCCGATGTGGTGGGCTATGTGGGACTTTGGATTATCCTGGACGAAGGACATATTACGAATGTGGCCGTTCGTCCTGATAGGCGCGGCCGCGGTGTCGGGCGCTGTCTGCTGGCAGCCATTACCCGAGTGGCGCGTGCTCACGGAGCTCGGCGGATGACATTGGAGGTACGCAAGTCTAATGTCCGGGCACAAAAGCTCTATGCGTCATTGGGGTATCGGGCAGCGGGGGTACGCCCGCAGTATTACGTGGATAACAATGAGGACGCCATCATAATGTGGAGGGAACTGACAGACGATGACTGAGACCGGCTTGGTATTAGGGATCGAAACCAGCTGCGATGAAACAGCAGCTGCGGTGGTCAAAAATGGGCGGACCATTCTAGCCAACGTGATTGCATCGCAGGTTGACGTGCACCAGCGGTTCGGTGGTGTGGTGCCTGAGATTGCGTCGCGCAAGCATATCGAATGGATACTTCCAGTCATCGATGAGGCCTTAGCCCAAGCTGACGTGGGTTTGACAGACCTCGATGCCGTGGCAGCCACCTACGGGCCGGGCTTGGTGGGAGGCCTGTTAGTGGGACTAGCCGCTGCCAAATCACTGGCCTTTGCTCGCCGCATTCCCTTTGTAGGTGTCAACCACATCGAAGGCCACATCTACGCCAATATCTTGGCCCACGCTGAGATCGCAGCGCCCTTGGTCTGCTTGACCGTCTCCGGCGGCCATACAGACCTGTTATACATGCCCCAGTTGGGTACCTATGAAATCATTGGTCGAACTCGCGATGATGCTGCGGGAGAGGCATTTGACAAGATCGCCCGCGTCCTCGGCCTACCATATCCCGGGGGCCCGCAGATCTCGCTTTTGGCAGAACAGGGCGACCGCGAACGTTTTCCCATGCCGCGCGGACTGTTGGGTGGCGAAACCTATGATTTTAGTTTCAGTGGACTGAAGACCGCGGCATTGAACACCATGAACCAAGCCAAGCAGCGGGGCGAGGAGCTTCCCCTGGCCGATTTTGCTGCCAGTTTTCAGTGGGCGATTGTCGATGTCTTGACACAGAAGGTCTTGTTGGCGGCTAGGGAGTATGGGGTTGCGCAGATTCTCCTCTCCGGTGGTGTTGGAGCCAACTCCTACTTGCGCCATCATCTCACGACGAAGGCGGCAGAATACGGACTAGAGGTGTTTTATCCTCCGTTGGAACTTTGTACGGACAATGCGGCCATGATTGCCAGCGCTGGCTACTTTCGTTATGCGGCCGGATGCCGGGACCCTTGGGATCTCAATGCCGTTCCCGGACTGCGGTTAGGAGACTAGCGAAACATTGCAGAATGCGGTGCGGAACGGGCGTCTGCCAGCGGTGTGTTCCAGGTGATCTCTGCAACCTTTGCAGTAATGTGGAGTAAGGCAAAGCAAATTCGAGATATTGCCGGATAAAGAAGCGTAATCGCAAAAAATGCCGGTTGCATTCCCCGTTTCTGTTCTTTATTATAGTGAGTAGTTAGCACTCACGTGAGATGAGTGCTAACAATATGTGCAGCAACCATTCAGAACTATCAAGGGGGGTATTTGCGTATGAATCTTAAGCCATTAGGTGATCGCGTTGTACTGAAGGTCTTGGAAGCAGAAGAAACAACCGCCAGCGGCATCGTTCTTCCCGACACCGCGAAGGAAAAACCGCAGCAGGGTAAAATTCTCGCGGTGGGTGAGGGACGTTATGCAGACGATGGTTCGCTCGTCCCAGTGCAGGTGAAAGAAGGCGACACAGTTCTGTTCGCTAAGTATGCCGGCACCGAAGTAAAGTACGGCGGTGAAGAGCTGCTCGTACTTAAGGAATCGGATATTCTGGCCATCGTAGGCTAATCTCCACGACAAGGAAGGTGAATGACAATGGCAAAGGATTTACTTTTCCGGGAAGACGGCCGGAAAAAACTAGAAAAAGGCGTTAATGCCCTTGCTGATGCAGTGAAAGTGACATTGGGTCCCAAAGGCCGCAATGTTGTTCTGGAAAAAAAATACGGTTCGCCCACCATCACCAATGATGGTGTGACCATTGCCCGTGAGATCGAGTTGGAAGACCCGTTCGAAAACATGGGTGCCCAGTTGGTCAAGGAAGTAGCTACCAAGACCAACGATGTGGCCGGCGACGGAACAACCACCGCAACGGTTCTTGCTCAGGCCATCGTGCGTGAAGGTCTCAAGAACGTGGCTGCGGGTGCCAACCCCATGTTCATCAAAAAAGGTATCGAAAAGGCAGTGCAGGCCGCTGTGGATCGCATTCAGGAAGTGGCCAAGCCCATCGAAACCAAAGAAGCTATTTCGCAGGTGGCCTCCATCTCCGCAGCTGACAGTGAGATCGGCGAACTGATCGCTGAAGCCATGGAAAAAGTGGGTAAAGACGGTGTCATCACTGTCGAAGAATCCAACACCATTGGCACAACATTGGATGTTGTTGAAGGGATGCAGTTCGACCGCGGCTACCTCTCCCCATATATGGTAACCGACAGCGAGCGTATGGAAGCTGTACTGGATGAGCCAGCTATCCTCATTACCGACAAGAAGATCAGTTCTGTTCAGGACATCCTGCCTGTGTTGGAAAAGACCATGCAGCAGAGCAAGCCGCTGTTGATCATCTCTGAGGATGTGGAAGGCGAAGCCCTGGCAACCTTGGTTGTGAACAAAATCCGCGGTACCCTCAATGTCACGGCAGTGAAAGCGCCTGGCTTTGGCGATCGTCGCAAGGCCATGCTCAGCGACATCGCTGTCGTCACCGGTGGCCAGGTGATCTCCGAAGAGGTAGGTCTGAAACTGGAGAACACCACCATGGATATGCTGGGTTCAGCCCGCCAGATTCGTGTCACCAAAGAAGAAACCACCATCGTTGATGGTAAAGGTTCCACCGAAGATATCAAAGGTCGTGTTGCTCAGATTCGGGCCGAAATCGAAGATACCACTTCCGATTACGACCGCGAAAAGCTGCAGGAACGCTTGGCCAAGTTGTCCGGTGGCGTGGCCGTCATCCAGGTGGGTGCAGCCACTGAAACCGAACTGAAAGAGAAGAAGCACCGTATTGAAGACGCACTGTCGGCCACCCGCGCCGCTGTGGAAGAAGGAATTGTTTCCGGCGGTGGTACGGCTTTGGTTGATGCCATCAATGCCCTCGACGCCATTGTCGTCACCGGCGATGAAAAGACCGGTGTTGAGATTGTGCGCCGAGCTTTGGAAGAACCTCTCAAGCTCATCGCCAGCAACGCCGGTATGGAAGGCGCCGTGGTGGTTGAGAAGGTGAAGAGTTCTGAAGTTGGTATTGGCTTCGATGCACTCACTGGCGAATATGTCAACATGGTGGCCAAGGGTATTATTGATCCGGCCAAAGTGACACGCAGCGCTCTGCAGAATGCTGCCTCGATCTCGGCCATGTTGCTGACCACCGAAGCACTCATTGCTGACCAGCCTGAAGAAGAACCTGCAGCCCCTGCTGGCGGCGGCGGTATGGGCGGCGGCATGGGCATGCCTGGCATGATGTAAGCAGTACGCACCAAAGAAGACCTTGCTTGTTACAAGGTCTTCTTTTTTTGTTTGCAAAGATCTTAGAGGAATCGTTCGGGTAAATGCGAAAATAAAAGAGTTGGAGATGAAAAATAACCGTATTCGGGGTGACGGGTTTTGGCAGATATTCAACGGGTGCTTCTTGACGAAAATCAGCTGGCACAGCGGGTTAAAGAACTGGGTACAGAGATCTCCAGGGATTATGCTGAGGGCGATCTGCTGCTGCTTGGCATCTTGAAAGGTTCAGTGATCTTTCTCGCTGACTTAGCAAGGGCCATCCATGTTCCCGTGGATATGGATTTCATTGCCGTTTCCTCGTACGGAGCGGGCACATCCACAACCGGGCAGGTGCGGCTGCTGAAGGATCTAGAGGGACCCATCGCGGGCCGGGACCTGTTGATCGTCGAGGATATTATCGACAGCGGCCTCACGCTATCCTATTTGATCGAAATACTCCAATCGCGGGAGCCACGCAGCATCAAAGTGGTGGTGCTGTTGGACAAGCCGGAGCGACGGCGTGAAAAGATTGTGCCCGATTATACTGGCTTCACCATTCCCGATGAGTTCGTGGTGGGCTACGGACTAGACTATGCTGAACAGTATCGTTCTCTGCCCTATGTGGGAGTGCTATCGCCTTCGGTATACCAAGAACAGGAATAACCAGACAGCAGGGGGTCAGCCAATTGGAATCTGTGTTGATTTTGGATTTTGGAGCGCAGTACAGCCAGCTTATTGCTCGCCGCGTGCGGGAGCAGAATGTCTATTGCGAAATCGTACCTTACAACATATCCGTGGAAGAACTGCGGGAGCGGGCGCCCCAGGGGATCATTTTCTCCGGTGGACCCCGCAGCGTCTACGGCGAGCAGTCACCGCGCCTGGATGCAGGTGTTTTTGAGCTGGGAATCCCCATTCTCGGTATCTGCTACGGGTTGCAGCTGCTCACCTATCAGCTGGGCGGTGAAGTCCAGGCTGCCCAAAAGCGGGAGTATGGCAAAGCTGCTATCATCGTCGATGATAACCAGGATCTGTTGGCTGGTCATCAGCTGGGTTCGGATCAGAGCCAAACAGCATGGATGAGCCATAGTGATTACATTACCCAGCCGGCACCGGGTTTCGAGATCTTGGCGCATACCGAGCACTGCCCTGTGGCTGCCGTGGGTCACCGCCAGCGGAAGATCTTCGGTGTGCAGTTCCATCCTGAAGTTGTACATACCCCCAGGGGCCGGGAAATCCTGCATAATTTCCTTTTCAATATCTGCCACTGTTCCGGCGATTGGACCATGGAATCGTTCATTGATACCTCCGTGGAAGCCATTCGCCTGCAGGTGGGTGCGGGGCAAGTTGTCTGCGGTCTGTCGGGTGGCATTGACTCTTCCGTGGCGGCAGCCTTGGTCCATCGAGCCGTTGGCGATCAACTGACCTGCATTTATGTGGATCATGGGTTTATGCGTAAAGGGGAAACCGAGCAGATTTTGACCACATTCGGCCGTGATTTTGCCATGAAACTTGTTCATGTGGATGCGCGCCAGCGCTTTCTGGACAAAGTTGCCGGGATTGCCGATCCGGAGGTAAAGCGGAAACGAATTGGCAATGAGTTTATCCGCGTCTTTGAAGAAGAGGCGGTCCGTGTGGGTGATGCAGCATTCCTAGTACAGGGTACTTTGTACCCAGACATTATTGAGAGCGGTACGGAGCATGCTGCCGTGATCAAATCCCATCATAATGTGGGCGGTCTCCCAGACGATATGGAATTTGACTTGGTCGAACCGCTGAAGGCATTGTTCAAAGATGAAGTACGTCAGTTAGCCAAGGAGTTGGGCCTGCCAGAGGAAATCGTGTATCGCCATCCATTCCCCGGTCCCGGCTTGGCCATCCGCGTCATCGGCGAAATCACCGGGGAGAAGCTGGACTTACTGCGGGATGTGGACCATATCTTCATTGACGAAATTCGCCGTGCTGGACTTTACAAAGACATTTGGCAGGCCTTTGCGGTCCTGACCAATACTCGCACGGTGGGTGTTATGGGTGATGAACGCACCTACGATTATGTAGCGGCGCTGCGGGCAGTGGCCAGTGAAGATGGAATGACCTCAGACTGGTACCGCATGCCCTATGAGGTTCTCGAGTCCACAAGCCGGCGCATCATGAATGAAGTGCAGGGTGTGAACCGGGTGGTCTATGATGTGAGCTCGAAACCGCCCAGCACCATCGAATGGGAGTAAAGGAAGGAGATTGCGTATGAGGACCCAGACGCCTCAGGGGGTCAAGGATTTTCTCCCTGATGATGCCCGCTGGAAGGTGCAATTGGAGCAGTGCATCCGGGCGGTGTTTACTCAGTGGGGATATGGGGAAGTATTGACCCCATCCTTTGAACTGTTCGCCACCGTGAATCTCGGTGACTCCAGTGATGCGCAGACCTTGAAGTTTCTGGATCGCGATGGCCAACTGCTTGCGCTGCGTCCCGATGTCACAACACCCATTGCCCGCATGGTTGCCACGCGTTTTCGGGGAATCAAGCAGCCCCTGCGTCTGTCGTACTTGACCAACGTGTTTCGGGCCGGGCAGGATGAAGTGGGACGGGAGCGCGAGTTTTTTCAGGCCGGCGTGGAATGCATTGGTGTCAGTTCGGCCATGGCAGACGCCGAAGTGGTGGCCCTGGCTGCGGAACTTCTGCGGCAAACCGGTGTGGAGCAGTTCCAGATCAGCCTCGGCCATGTCCAGTTTTTCAACGGCTTGTTGGCTGAGTGTCCCGATCCGGAGGCACGCCAACAGATTCGCCGGGCATTTCTGCGCCAAGACTACGTGGGCCTGCAGGGTGTTCTCAGGCGCAGTGCCGTTCCCCAGTGGGTGCGCAGCATTCTCCGGGATCTTCCCCGCAGCCACGGTGGTCGGGAAGTGGTGGAGCAGCTGCAAACACTGGTGGATAGTGAGGTGGCCCAGGCTGCATTGACTAACATGGATGCTATTTTGGGGCATCTGCAGGTGCGCAGCTTGGACCCATACATTTCCTTGGATTTTAGTATGCTCAAGTCCTTGGATTACTACACCGGCATGGTCTTTGAAGGATATGCACCAAATTTGGGGTTCTCTCTGTGTACGGGAGGACGCTACGATAATCTGCTTGGACAGTTCGGCAGCGAACGTCCTGCGGTGGGTTTTGCCCTTGGTTTGGAGCGTCTTATGGGGGTCCTTGCGGCCCAAGGGCAGGCAGTGGCGCCCGCTCCGAGACGGGTGTTCATCTGGCCGGGTCACGGCAGCCACGCTCTGCACCTGGCAGCGGAACGAAGACGCGCCGGAGACGCCGTGGTGCTGGATATCGAGAACCTGAGTCGAACTGAAGCGGCAGCCTCTGCACGGGCCAGCGGTATGGATCAAGTGGCCTTTGTGGAAGATGACAAGGTGGATTGGCTCGATTTGACGAAGGAAGGTGGACAGCCATGCTGAGTGTAGCTGTATCCAAGGGACGATTGTCCGATTCCTTTGCCGATCTCTTAGAGTCCGCTGGTTATGCCTGCCCTGTTCTCAAGGAACCGACGCGCAAACTGGTTGTGGAAAGCCCCGGGGCGGGACTGCGGTTTATTCTGGCAAAGCCGTCAGATGTGCCAACGTACGTTGAGTACGGTGCCGCGGATCTTGGGGTTGTGGGCAAGGATACCTTGGTGGAAGCCGATCGGCGTGTGGCGGAGCTGCTGGATCTTCAGTACGGCCGCTGCGTCATGGTTGTGGCTGTACCGAAAGCCGCAGGAGTTACTGCCGTTACGGACTTGGACTTCAACAGCCGCGTGGCTACTAAATACCCTCATATCGCCAGGACGTATTTCCAAAACCAGGGTATCCAGGCGGACATTATTCCGCTGCATGGCTCCATTGAGTTAGGGCCCATTATTGGATTGGCCGACGCCATCGTTGACATTACCGAGACGGGGCGCACCCTCGTGGAGAATGGGCTCGAGTCCATCGCAACCGTAATGGACTCCAGTTCCCGCTTGGTGGCTAATCGCGTCAGTTACAAAATGAAATATCTGGAAATCCAACGGCTTGTGAATGCATTGGAAGGAGTTTTAGCGGATGAAGATCATTAACACTAAGGACTATAAAAGCCTCAATGATGTGAAGCAGCTTCTAATGCGTCCCCATTTGGACGAAGTGGAGGTCAGCCCCGGTGCTGCGGCTCGGACCAAAGCGATCTTTGGGGAGGTGCTGACGCCCGAAGAGTCGGTGGCCCGGATTCTGCAGGATGTGAAAAACGAAGGCAATCAAGGTCTGCTGCGTTACATTGAGCGCATTGATGGCGTGACCCTTGAAGAAAAGGATCTTCTAGTGGGTCCTTTGGAAATGGAAGCCGCATTGAATGACGTCTCGGCGGAGTTCCTGCAGTCATTGCACAAAGCGGTGGACAATGTGCGGGCCTTTCACGAGCGCCAGCGCGAGAACAGTTGGTTCACCACGGACGAACACGGTGTGATCCTAGGGCAGCGTGTCATTCCCATGGACCGCGTCGGTCTGTACGTCCCTGGGGGGAACGCACCGCTGATTTCATCAGTGGTCATGAGTGCTGTTCCGGCCCGCGTGGCGGGAGTGCGGGAGATCTGGATGGCCACGCCGCTGCGGGACGGTGTTATCGATCCGCACTTGCTGGCTGCCGCCCATGTTTGCGGCGTAACAGGGATTGTGAAGGCGGGGGGAGCCCATGCAGTGGGGGCTTTGGCTTACGGCACCGCCACCATTCCCAATGTGGACAAGATCGTAGGCCCGGGGAATCTTTTCGTGACCTTGGCCAAGAAGATGGTCTATGGACGTGTTGGCATCGAATCTTTGGCTGGCCCCAGCGAAGTACTGGTCCTGGCCGACGAGACGGCTTCACCCAGATACATCGCAGCCGATATGCTATCTCAGGCCGAACATGATTGGGAAGCGGCCTCGTGCCTCATCACCACCAGTGAAGAGGTGGCTAAGGCCACGGCTGTGGAGCTTGAACAACAGCTGGCACAGCTTGCAACCAAAGACGTAGCCCAAGTCTCCCTGGATCGTTGGGGCTTGTTAGTGGTAGCTCAGGATATGGATGAGGCTGTGGAGCTGACCAACATCTTCGCCGCTGAGCACTTGGAATTGCTGGTGGATGATCCGTGGAAGATTCTTGGCAGGATTCGTCATGCCGGCGCGGTGTTCATGGGCGCCCTCTCCAGTGAACCTATTGGTGATTACGTGGCTGGTCCGAACCACATTCTGCCCACCAACGGTACGGCTCGGTTCTCCTCGCCTTTAACTACCAACGACTTTGTCAAAAAGAGCAGTGTGCTCTGGTTCACCGCCGAAGGGTTGGCTGAGTCTGGGCCGCATGCAGTGAACTTGGCTCGTCTGGAAGGGCTCGATGCCCATGCTCGTGCGGTCCAAATGCGTCTTGACGATCTGAAGTAGGCGGATAGGTTCGCCCATTCGCAGCGAAAAGCCAGCAGGTTGTGGCCTGCAGAACGGGAGTGATCATCGATGAGCCAAAAACGCAGTGCCCAGGTTGAGCGGACTACGGCTGAGACCAAGATCCACGTGGAGTGGACGCTGGATGGCCGGGGGCGTTCCAACATCAAAACCGGTATCGGGTTTTTCGACCATCTGCTGACGGCCATGGCCAAGCACGGCTTCTTTGATCTGCAGGTTACGGCTGAAGGGGATCTCCACGTGGACGCCCATCACACCGTGGAGGACGTGGGTATCGTGATGGGCCAGGCCTTTGCCAAGGCATTGAGTGATGGGCAGGGCATGACTCGCTTCGGTGATGCTTGGGTGCCCATGGATGAGGCCTTGCTGCACGCTGCTTTGGATATCAGCGGTCGACCTTTCCTCCACTGTCAGTTAAGCTATCCCCAGGAGCGGGTGGGGACCTTTGACAGCATCCTTCTGCAGGAGTTCCTCCGGGCCTTTGTGCAGCAGGCAGGGATTACCCTACATGTAAGGCAGCTGGCCGGTGAGAACAGCCACCACATTCTGGAGGCCGCAGCCAAAGCAGTAGCGCGGGCCTTGGCCGCTGCCCTGACGAAGCACCCTAAAGTGGATGGTGTTCTTAGTACCAAGGATTGGTTAGAGTTGGGCACGAGAACGGAGGAAAGCCAGTGATCGCCATCGTCGACTACGGCATGGGCAACCTGCGCAGTGTGCAGAAGGCCTGCGAGAAGGCGGGCATGGCGGCGCAGCTCACGTCGGATCCAGCGCAAATTCTAGCTGCCCATGGCGTCATATTGCCTGGGGTGGGCGCCTTTGGCAGGGCCATGGAAAACCTGCGGTCCCTGCAGCTGGTGGATCCGCTGCGGCAGGCGGCCCAAGACGGACGCCCTTTTTTGGGTATATGTCTGGGGATGCAGTTGCTGGTAGAAACCAGCGAAGAGAGCTTTGGTCAGGGAGTCATTGCGGGCCTCAGTCTGATCCCCGGGGTCGTGCGGCGGTTTCCGCCGGGATTTAAGGTCCCTCAGATCGGGTGGAACCAGATCCACGCCGCGAAGCCGGATCCACTTCTGCAGGATGTCCCGAAAGATTCCTACGTCTACTTTGTGCACTCGTATTTCGTGGAGCCGCGTCTTGAAAATGACATCTTAACCAAGACCCACTATGGTGCGGCATTCGCCAGCAGTATGGCTCGTGGTAATCTTTATGGCATTCAGTTTCATCCAGAAAAGAGCAGTGGCGTTGGCATTACAATTCTGCAGAACTTTGGAGCGATGGTACATGATTATATTTCCCGCCATTGATATCATCAATGGGCAATGTGTCCGTTTGACGCAGGGCGACTACGAACAGAAGACAATATACCACGAGCAGCCTGCCGCTGTGGCCAAGGAATTCGCTGCCGCCGGCGCGGAACTGCTGCATGTTGTGGATCTGGATGGGGCCAAGGCGGGCCGACCGCAGAATTTGGCCGCTGTGAAAGCCATCGTGGATGCTGTGGATATTCCAGTGGAGTTAGGCGGTGGCTTGCGCAGTTTGGATACGGTGAATGAAATTCTCGAACTGGGAGTGGAGCGAGCCATCCTGGGCAGCGCTGTGCTGCAATCCCCACCGTGGCTGGCAGCAGCTGTGGAACGCTGGGGTGCTCGCATCGTTGTCGGTATCGATGCCCGTGATGGCATGGCAGCTGTCAGCGGTTGGCAGGAAACCACGGCTGTATCTGCCCTGGAATTGGCTCTGAAGATGAAAGCCGTGGGCGTTGCTGAGATCATCTATACAGATATTGCCACGGACGGCATGCTGCAGGGGCCTAACTTAGAGCAGCTGCGCTCTATGGGGCGGGAGTCCGGGTTAAAAATCGTTGCCTCGGGCGGTGTTTCCAGCATTGCCGACATTGTGGCCCTGCGAGCCTTGGAGACTGACGGCGTTTACGCTGCTATTATCGGACGGGCCCTTTACACCGGCCACGTGAATCTTAAAGAGGCTATTCAGGCCGGGAGAGGAGAATCGCATGTTGGCTAAGCGGATTATCCCATGTTTGGATGTAAAAGATGGTCGCGTGGTTAAGGGCACGAATTTCGTTGAACTGCGAGATGCCGGCGACCCTGTGGAGTTGGCTGCCGAGTATGATCGATCTGGGGCGGATGAAGTGGTGTTCTTGGACATCTCTGCCAGTCGTGAAGGCCGGTCTACACTTTTGGATATGGTGACACGCACCGCTGAGCAGGTCTTCATTCCATTCACCGTAGGGGGCGGCATTGGTTCGGTGGACGACATTCGGGCCATCGTCAAGGCTGGTGCGGATAAAATTTCTATCAACACCGCTGCGGTACGCCGCCCTGAGTTGATCAGCGAGGGCGCGGAGCAGTTTGGCAGTCAATGTATTGTGGTGGCTATTGATGCTCGTCGTGTGCCAGGTGAAGGTCGTTGGTTGGTGCATACGCATGGGGGTAGTCAGCCGACCTCGTTGGATGCCGTGGAGTGGGCCAGCAAGGTGGAGGCGCTGGGAGCTGGTGAAATTCTGCTGACAAGTATGGATGGTGATGGTACCAAGGATGGCTATGATAACGCCCTTAATCGGGCCGTGGCCCAAGCTGTGAACATTCCAGTAATCGCCAGCGGTGGGGCTGGGCGCTTGGAGCACTTTCGTGACGCCTTTGTGGAAGGTCATGTGGATGCAGCCTTGGCCGCATCGCTGTTCCATTTTAAAGAATTGACGGTAAAACAGGTCAAGGATTATCTGCTTGCCCAAGGCATCGCCGTCCGCCCGGCGGAAGAAGGGGGACGTTGATATGGAGCTCAAGTTTGGCAGCGATGGTCTGATTCCTGCCATTGTCCAGGACGCTCAGGGTCAGGTCTTGATGCTGGCCTACATGAACGCAGAGTCCTACCAAAGGACACTGGAGACCGGTGAGACCTGGTTCTTCAGCCGCAGCGGGGGAGAGCTTTGGCAAAAAGGTGCCACTTCTGGTCAGGTGCAGAAGGTGTTGAACATTACGGCGGACTGCGATGGCGATGCCCTGTTGCTCACTGTGGAACAGCAGGATGAAGGCGCCTGCCATGAAGGGGATGCATCCTGCTTTCACCATCTCCTGCAACAGCGAAGCGAGGTTCCTCCGGGTCCGCAGATCTTGGAGGAAGTGTACGGCGTTGTGATGGGTCGTAGGGAAGCTCCCAAGGAAGGGTCCTACACCAATTACCTTTTGGATAAAGGTGTGGATAAGATCTTGAAGAAAGTGGGCGAAGAAACGGCAGAGGTAATTATCGCTGCCAAGAACCAAGACCCAGGGGAGATCGCTTACGAGGTGAGCGACCTTTTGTATCATCTTTTAGTGCTGTTGGTGGACCAGGATGTGAAGCCGCAGCAGATTTGGAAGGAGTTAGCCGCGCGGCGCTGAGGCCTACTGGACCGCTGCTTCGCTGGCTTATCCTTCGCTTCCCCGTGCCATGTGGCGGCCCTACCCCGTATTGGGTGTGGGGCTGCTTGTCATATCGGTTTCGGATCGTACGGAAACACGGTATAATGGAGTCAGTTTTTGAAGAGAGAAGGGTTCACGCATGGAATATCTTGAGTCATTGAATCCCCAGCAGAGGCAGGCTGTTGAGCATACCCAAGGGCCCCTATTGGTAGTGGCCGGAGCGGGGAGCGGCAAAACCCGTGTTTTGACCTATCGCATCGCCCATATGATTCACAGTCACCATATCGAACCGTACCGGATCCTAGCCGTGACCTTTACAAATAAGGCGGCCCAAGAGATGAAAGAACGCGTACGGGCTATCGTGGGGCCCCAGGCCGATGAGGTGTGGGTAAGTACATTTCATTCCAGCTGTGTGCAGATCTTGCGGCGGGAGGCCCATCATCTCGGTTACCAGCGTAACTTTCTAATTTTCGACAGCTCCGATCAAAAGGTGGTTATGCGCGATTGTTTGAAAGAGCTGAACTTGGATCCGAAAAAATTCGAGCCCCGGGCCATCATGGCCGGGATCAGTGGAGCCAAAAACGAGCTTTTGTCGCCGGAGGCCTTTGATGCCCAGGCTGCAGATTTTTGGCAGAACACGGTGGCTCGGGTCTATAAAAAGTATCAAGCCAAGTTGGCGGAGAACAATGCCATGGACTTTGATGATCTGATTATCAACACAGTGGCGCTTTGGCAGCAGTTCCCCGATATTCTCCGCAAGTACCAAGAGCGATTCCAGTATGTTCTGGTGGATGAATACCAGGATACCAACCACGCCCAGTATGTGCTGGTGAATCTGCTGGCCCAGGGCCATCGCAATCTCTGTGTGGTGGGCGATGAAGACCAGTCCATCTATGGCTTTCGCGGCGCTGACATCCGCAACATTCTGGACTTCGAAGAAGATTATCCGGAGGCTGTGGTGGTTAAGCTGGAGGAAAACTACCGCTCATCGCAGACTATCTTGGAGGCGGCGAATACCTTGATCGCCAACAACACGCAGCGCAAAGAAAAGGCCCTGTGGACCCAGAGTGACCAGGGGCCGAATTTGGCTTTTTTTCAAGGTCGAGATGAGCGGGAAGAAGCGGCCTATGTGGCCGATGTCATAGCTGCGGATGTCAAGGAACGGCAGCGTTCCTTGACAGACTTTACCATTTTGTATCGAACGCATGCCCAGTCCCGGAACTTTGAAGACGC
Source organism: Clostridiales bacterium (assembly GCA_003559095.1). GTDB lineage: Bacteria > Bacillota > Limnochordia > Darwinibacteriales > B1SED10-159 > SLOZ01. Next base: position 67,946 of record PWMW01000043.1, read on the forward strand.
CTTCATGCGTCGCGGCATTGCCTATCGCATTGTTTCAGGCCTGCGGTTTTACGAGCGGAAAGAGATCAAAGACTTCATGGCATATCTGCGACTACTGCATAATCCCATGGATAATTATTCCTTCCGGCGCATTGTCAATGTGCCCCGCAGAGGCATCGGTGATGTTACTGTGGCCAAGGTCGAGGAGTTTGCCTTGTCCCAAGGCCTCAGTCTGTACGAGGCTTTGGAGGCGCTGGACAATGTCCCGGGACTGGCAGCCCGCTTCCGGAAGGGGCTTGGCGAGTTCTTTACGATGATGGAAGACCTGCGCGCAGAAGCAGCGTCAACGGATCTGACAACGTTGGCTGAGATGGTTTTGCAGCGTACTGGCTATGAAAAGGCACTGACCGATGAAAAGACGTTGGAGGCCGAAACCCGTTGGGAAAACGTCAAGGAGTTTCTTTCTGTTACTCGGCAATTTGAAAAGGAGCATCCCGGTTCCGAACTGGGCGATTTTTTAGAGCACGTTGCCCTGATCTCCGATGCCGATGCCTATGAACCGGGAGCGGCTGTTGTCAGTATGATGACGTTCCATGCAGCCAAGGGCCTTGAGTTCCCCGTGGTTTTCATGGTGGGCCTGGAGGATGGGATCTTTCCCCATTCCCGTTCCCTGTACGAGCCCGAACAGATGGAGGAGGAACGCCGTCTGGCCTATGTTGGTATTACCCGGGCACAAGAGGAACTTTACCTAACATGTGCCCAGATGCGGACCATCTTCGGACAGCAGGGTTACAATCCCGTATCCCAGTTTGTGGATGAAATTCCTGCGGAACTGGTGGATGATCGTACTCTTCTGGGCATGCCATCGCAGGTAGGTGTCCATGCCAGCAGCAACGGACGGGTTTCTGCGCAGGGCTGCCAGGCATCGGCGGCGCAGGCACCTTCCGCTGGGACCGTGGGAGAATGGAAGGTGGGCGATAAGATCCGCCATCCCAAATGGGGGGATGGTATGATCGTGTCTACGCAGGGAGACAAGTCTGGGTTGATCCTCAGTTTGTCCTTCCCAGATCAGGGGATCAAGAAGGTCATGGCCGATCTTGCACCCATAGAAAAGCGATAGCGGCGGGAGGTGGCAGAAGTGAGTGAAGAACAAGATCGCCAGCGACTAGAGGAACTGCGCCAGCAGCTGCAGTACCACAATTATCGGTACCATGCGCTGGATGATCCGGAAATTTCCGACCAAGAGTTTGATCAAATGCTGCGAGAACTGGTGGAATTAGAGGAGACCTATCCACAGTGGATAACGCCAGACTCCCCTACGCAGCGGGTGGGGTACGCTCCCGTGGAAGGGTTTGGCAGCGTTACGCATGCCGTCCCGCTGCTCAGCCTGAGCAACGTGTTTTCCGAGGATGAGCTGCGGGCTTTCTGCCAGCGTGTGGAGCGCTGGGCCGGAACCCAGGTAACGTACTTCGCGGAGTTGAAGATTGACGGTCTGGCCGTATCACTGAGCTACGAAGAGGGGCTGTTTGGGCAGGGTGCCACCCGCGGCGATGGCACTGTCGGTGAAGACATTACGCAAAATCTGCGCACTGTTCGGGCTCTACCGCTGCGGCTGCAGGCTCCGGCAACGATCAATGTGCGCGGGGAGGTGTTCATGAGCCGCGATGCCTTTGTGCGCCTCAATGAAGAGAGGGAGAAACAGGGTGACGCTGTCTTTGCCAATCCCCGCAACGCGGCCGCGGGCTCGCTGCGCCAGTTGGACCCGCAAGTCACTGCTGACCGGCGTCTGGATATTTTCTGTTACAGCATTGGCGCCACGGATAATCAGGAGCTGCGCACCCACAGTGAAAGCCTGCAGTACTTACAGGAGTTAGGCTTCAAAATTAACCCCCATGCCCAGCGTTGTGCGGATGTGGATGCCCTGCTGTCATTTATTCAATACTGGGCCACGGAACGGCAGGGGCTGCCCTATGATATCGACGGAATTGTGATCAAGGTGGACTCCTTGGAGCTGCAGGAGATGTTGGGTTATACGGCGAAAAGTCCCCGCTGGGCCACGGCGTACAAGTTCCCTGCACAGCAGGTGTTAACAAAAGTGCTGAACATTCAGATTCAGGTTGGCCGCACTGGGGCGCTGACACCCCTGGCTCATCTAGAACCTGTCAATGTCGCCGGTTCCACGGTCAGCCGCGCAACGCTGCATAACGAGGATGTGATCCGGGAAAAGGATGTTCGCATCGGTGATACGGTAATTCTGCAGAAGGCGGGGGACGTCATACCTGAGATCGTCAGCACTCGCAGTGAGCTGCGCACCGGTGATGAGCAGGTGTTCGTCATGCCCAGTCACTGCCCGGCCTGTGGGGGAGATGCCGTGCGCTTGGAAGGGGAAGCCGTTCGACGTTGTGTGAACACCGCCTGCCCGGCCCAGCGCTTGGAGCGCCTGGTGCACTTTGCTTCACGCAGTGCGATGGATATTGATGGATTAGGGCCGGCCATTATGGAACAGTTGGTTAACGCTGGCCTGGTGACAACGCCAGCGGATCTCTACCGCTTGCATAAAGAGCAGCTGCAGGCATTGGAGCGCATGGGTTCTAAATCCGCAGCTAATCTGCTTCAGGCCATCGCAGCCAGTAAGGAGCAGCCACTGCCCCGCCTGATTTTCGCCTTGGGCATTCGCTTGGTGGGTATCGAGGCAGCTCGGGATCTGGCAGAGCGCTTCGGCACCCTGCAGGCCTTAGCAGAGGCAGCAGAGGATGACTTAGTAGCAGTGAAGTCCATCGGACCGAAGATCGCTGCCAGCGTCAGGCAGTTTTTTGCGGAAGAAGCCAATCGGGAACTATTGGATGAACTCCGGGAACTGGGTGTAAATCCGCGCAGTCAAGCCACCGCTGCCCAGGGGGAATCGGTGACCGCCCTCAAGGATCTTACCTTCGTCGTTACGGGTAAGCTGGAGGGCTGGACCCGTTCCGATGTGGAACAGTTGCTGCGGCAGGCGGGAGCTAACGTCACCGGTAGTATCAGCGGTAATACGGACTATTTGGTGGCCGGCGAAAAGGCCGGTTCCAAGCTGGAGAAGGCCGCATCCTTGGGCGTCACCGTCTTGGATCAAGAGCAGTTCCGAACATTTCTTCAGGAAAGGGGTGTTTCCTTTGATTGAACGCCGTGATGTCCAACGAATGGCGGCCTTGGCACATCTGCATCTGAGCGAAGCCGATATGCAGAATATGCTGACGGAGCTGGCATCCATACTAGAAGCGGTACAGGCTCTGAACACTGTGGATACCGACGGGGTGGAGCCCATGAATCATGCGGTACCACTGGAGAATCGGATGCGTGAGGATGTGCAGGCCGAAAGCCTATCTCTGACCAGCGCAACGGCCAACGGGCCCCATGTGGTGCGAGGACTGTTCCGGGTACCCCGCATCTTGGAGGAGGAGTGATATGGAACTGCACACTATGACAGCGGCAGAGCTGTCACGATTACTCCAGAGCGGTGAAGTGAGTAGTGTGGAGACTGTGGAGTCATGCTTGGATCACATCGCGGCCCGGGACGAGACTGTGGGAGCCTTCTTGACGGTCCTCAGCGAACAGGCCCTACGGGCAGCTGCCCGCTCCGATGCGCGGCGCCGGGAAGGTCGATCCTTATCCGTTTGGGACGGAGTTCCCATTGCTGTCAAAGACAACTTGGCCCTGGCTGGGGTGCGCAATACGTGTGGTTCGAAGATGCTGGAGCACTATCTAGCACCTTATGATGCCCATGTGGTTGCACGATTAAAGGAGCTGGGCATGCCCATCCTGGGCAAAACGAACATGGACGAGTTCGCCATGGGATCGTCCACGGAGTACTCGGCACTGCAAGTGACCCGCAACCCTTGGGACATGGAACGGGTTCCAGGCGGTTCTAGTGGAGGTTCTGCTGCTTGTGTGGCAGCAGGGGAAGCGCCTTGGTCTTTGGGCTCCGACACCGGAGGGTCTGTGCGCGAGCCCGCGGCTTTTTGCGGTTTGGTGGGTATCAAACCTACCTATGGACGGGTGTCCCGTTACGGACTGGTAGCCTTCGCATCTTCGCTGGATCAAGTGGGGACGTTTTCGCGGACGGTCAGCGATGGTGCAGCCCTGCTGCAGATCATCGCTGGTAACGATGGCAAAGACAGTACAAGCCTGCCCGACACGGTGCCGGATTTCGCCGGCAGTCTGCGGCGGGGTGTTCAAGGCCTGCGCATTGGCGTGCTGGAGGGCTGGGAAGAGGACAACATTCTGCCCAGCGTCAGGGCTTCTATGCAAGAGGCCGTGGCTGTACTGAAGGATGCCGGGGCGGAGGTCATCACTGTTTCATTGGAACTCTTGGACAAAGCCATTGAGACATATTATCTCATTGCCATGGCTGAAGCCAGTTCCAATTTGGCCCGCTATGACGGTGTTCGTTACGGCCTGCGGGTCGAGGGAGCTGATGCTGCCGACATGTTCCGCAGAACACGGTCCGCAGGTTTCGGCCCCGAAGTCAAGCGCAGAATTTTGTTAGGAACGTACATTTTGAGTGCTGGGTATTATGACGCCTACTACAAAAAGGCCCAGCAGGTGCGGACCTTGATTCGCGATGCATTCAGCAAGGCATTCCACAGGGTTGACGTTCTACTGACACCGACGACGGCCACCACCGCCTTTCGTTTTGGTGAGAAGCAGGATCCACTGCAGATGTACCAGACAGACTACTACACGGTGCCAGCCAATCTAGCAGGCTTACCTGCCATGAGCATTCCCTTCGGGCGCTGTGATGCGGGGCTGCCCATAGGGCTGCAGCTGACCGCCGGGGCCCTGCAGGAGTCCATCATGCTCCAGGCCGCTGCTGCGTTGGAGAGCGTCGAGGAGCAGAGGAGGGGTAGTTATGGGACAGTATGAGGTCATTATCGGGCTGGAGATCCACGCGGAGCTGCTGACGCGCACCAAAATCTTCTGCGGATGTCCCACAGACTTTGGCGGCGAAGCCAACACTCACTGCTGTCCGGTGTGCTTGGGTCTGCCGGGCGCGCTGCCGGTTCTGAATGAAAAGGCCGTGGAATATGGCGTCAAGGCTGGCTTGGCTCTGGGCTGTGACATCCCAGAACGCTGCAAGTTCGATCGCAAAAATTACTTCTACCCAGACCTTCCCAAAGCCTACCAAATATCCCAGTACGATGAGCCATTGTGCGTCCATGGTTCTGTTGCCTTTGACGCCGGCGGTCGCCGGCATACCGTGGGGATCACCAGGGTTCATCTGGAGGAAGAGGCGGGCAAGTCGGTCCACAGCGGAGACAACATTCTGGGTTCGGAATACTCGTCCCTGGATTACAATCGGGCCGGCATTCCTTTAATTGAGATCGTCACTGAACCGGATCTGCGCTCGCCGCAGGATGCCAAGGCGTTTTTGGAATACCTTAAACAGATTCTGCAGTATGTGGAGATATCTGACTGCAAAATGGAAGAAGGGTCTCTGCGCTGCGACGCCAACGTGTCATTGCGCCCGGTGGGGGCAGCCCAGTTCGGTACAAAAGTGGAAATAAAGAATGTGAACTCGTTCCGGGCCGTGGAGCGAGCACTGCAGTATGAGGTGAAGCGGCAGGAAAGACTGTATGCGGCCGGGGAACCAGTACAGCAGGAAACACGGGCTTGGGACGAGGCGAACCAGGTGACGGTCTCCATGCGCTCGAAGGAAGAAAGCCATGATTACCGTTACTTCCCCGAACCCGACATTCCTCCCATCCAGATCAACCCTGCCTGGGTTGAGGAGCTGCGCTCCCACATGCCTGAACTGCCCCTAGTGCGTAAGGAACGCCTGCGGGCTCAGTATGGTCTCAGTGAATATGAAGCCGAGTTCCTGGCATCCCAGCATTATTGGGGTCGGTTCTTTGAACAGGTGGCAGGCCAGTTCACGAACGTGAAAACAGCTGTTAACTGGCTGATGGGAGATGTTTCCCGTGTTCTCAAGACGCGGGAGGAGACGCTGCCCCAGTCACGACTGACCCCAGAGGCGTTCACAGCACTGTTGAAGTTGGTAGAGCTGGGAAGCATCAGCGGTTCTCAGGCCAAGGATGTCTTGGAAGCGGTCTGTGAGACTGGAGAAAGGCCAGAGGCCATTGTGCGCTCGTTGGGCATGGAGCAGATCAGCGACCGCGAGCAACTGGCAGGCGTGGTCAAGGCCGTAGTCCAAGAGTATCCGCAGGAAGCGCAGCGCTGCCGCGAAGGCGAAACCAAGCTGGTGGGTTTTTTCGTGGGACAAGTTATGAAACAGACACGGGGGAGCGCCAACCCCAAGCTGGTCAACGAACTGCTGCGGCAGGCCTTAGGGCTATAAAGGCTCTTGTGGGGAGAATCCCGATGGTTCTTCCAGAGCGCAGCGGTTCTTTCGGAGGTAACGGTCCATGGCTGGAGCTGCGGTCATTGGCGGGCTGGTCTTTCTGAGGTTTGTGCCGGCAGAATCCGCCTCGGGGAAGGATTTTCCGCTAGTATCCTAGAATAGCGTATTGAGGAGATTCCGGGACAACGGGATTTATGTGGGAGGCTGCGTCTTGGAAAACGTGCTGTTTTCGATACGAGGAGTTTCTTTCTATGCATATGGTTTTATGCTGGGCTTGGGGATCCTCGGTGGGTCCAGCTTAGCCCTGCGCGAAGCGCGGCGGCGCGGCATCGGCATGGAAAGAATGTCCGATTATGTCTTTTGGGCCGCTTTGGTGTTTTTGGTGGTTGGGCGAATCGCACAGTGCGTTGCAGTTCATGGCTTCCAGCTGCTGACCAGACCTTGGGTAGTGGTGACAGAGTTGTCCTTTGGCATCCATTTCACCGCGGGCCTCGTGGCGGTGGCCTTGTTCTCCCTCTGGTTCATCTACGACCGGAGTATTGTTCCCAGCCTGTTCGTGGATGCTCTCACACCGGCAGTGGCATTAACTCTGGCCCTCTCCCACTTGGGTTCGGACGTATTCGGCCGCAGTACCAGTCTGCCGTGGGCTGTGCAGCTGGGTGAGTTCCAGATGCATCCGGTGCAGTTGTACGCTGCTGTCGGGTTTTATACGATTTTTACCATCCTCTGGCGCATGCGGCGAGCCACTCGCTACGATGGGCAGTTGTTTGTCGGGTTTGTGACCATGACGGCTTGGTTGATGTGGATTCTTAGTTTTTTTCGTGAAGTGGGCGAGCGATCGATGTCACCATGGGTCTTGTTCTTCTTGGCTATGGCAGCCTCACTGATGGCGGTGCTGCTGTACATGAACTCGCCACGACCATATGGACTGCGTCGGCGAACCAGTCGTTTTGTCAGCTGTATCTGGGGCGCTGTTTTTTATTCCTTCGGCCTCATGGCCATGGTACTTTTCTTTTTCGCCCGAGTTCGGTAATTCACAGTGAAGCGGGGATGAGTGTGAATAAAAAACAAGTTATGGAGGACATTCGCAGGCATTTGGAGGAAAACTCTTCTCGGTTAACGCCACAGCGCGAGGCCGTCATTCAGGTCTTAATGTCCCATGATGCAGGTCACCTCAGTGCCGAGGAAATTTATCTTCACACCAAGAAACTGCTCCCAGAGATCGGATTGGCCACTGTCTACAGGTCGTTAGAGCTGCTGGAGAAACTGAGTGTTGTCTATAAGCTGGAATACGGCGATGGCCAAAGCCGCTATGAGCTGGTCCGCTCCAATGAAGAGCATTATCACCACCACCTGATCTGCCAAGGATGTGGGGCTATTTCGGAGTTCAATGACGATCTTTTGGGCGATATCGAAGCGCGCATTGCCGAGGAGGCAGACTTTGAAGTTACCGATCACTGTCTGCGATTCTTTGGGTACTGCAGTAAATGCCGGAGCCATAAGGAAGATGCTTGACATTCCTGGTCGGTCCGGGTATTCTTAGGTTGTGCTCTAGGAGAATACGCAAGCTTGGATCGGGAGGAGTAAGCATTTCTGCACCTTAAGAGAGGAAGACCCAGCGGCTGTAAGGTCTTCTAGGAACGCAGATGCTGAAGGTCGCCCGGGAGCTGGTGGGATGAACGATCAGTAGTCCCATCCGGATACGGCCCGTTATCGCCAGGGAGAGCCGCTGCCTGTTGTAGGCGCGGAAGTAAGGTGGTACCGCGAGAGTTGCCCTTTCGTCCTTAGTTGAGGATGAAGGGGTTTATTTTTTTGTGAGGAGAGGGTTCAATGAGTAAGCAGGAAATTCCCAAGACGTACAACCCCAAGGACGTGGAGGACAAATGGTATGCCCATTGGGAGCAGCAGGGATACTTTCACGCAGAGGTGGACCCTGAGAAGGAGCCATTCTGTATTGTCATTCCGCCGCCAAATGTTACCGGACAGCTCCATATGGGGCATGCCTTGGACGAAACGTATCAGGATATCCTGATACGTTGGAAACGCATGCAGGGTTACAATGCGGTCTGGATTCCTGGAACCGATCATGCAGGAATTGCCACCCAAGCCCGGGTGGAAGATCACATTCGACAAGAACTGGGCAAAAATCGCCATGATCTGGGGCGGGAGAA
>PWMW01000331.1 GCA_003559095.1 Clostridiales bacterium
CAGAGAAGCGCCGCATAGTGCCCACACTAGAGGCAGGTTGCCACGGTCCACCTGTCTTCCTAGGATTTGATAGTCCTCTGCACTCAACAATGCCCGCAGCATGCGCAGACATTGAACCACGTTCCCAATCTTTTGCGGTCTTCAGCGATCGGGCTTGTGGAGGGCATCCACATGCCGCAGGTAGTTCCCATATGCCTCGCCATACCTCGTTACGTTTTCGGGAACCGGTAGGCAGTGTCGAGAGGCCGTGAAGAATCGTGCCAGGTCTGAGAAATCCGCAACTTGACCTCCCGCCTTAAGCGCAATGAGAGCCGCTCCCAACGACGGCGCGCCAACGTCCATGTCCAAGACATGAACCTCGGCATCCAGGATATCGCTGAGAATCTGCGGCCATAAAGTGCTGCGGCTGCCCCCACCAATCAGGTTCAGTTTGCTAACGCTCTTGCCACCCAACATGGCCTCCAAGTTGTGTTTCAACGAAAAGCCAACGCCCTCGAGGATCGCCCGATAAAGCTGCCAGCGATTACTGTCGGTTCCGAGATTGACAAAACCGCCGCGGTTGCGGTCCACTTTCATGGGACTGCGCTCCCCTTCCAAGAAGGGCAGGAACAACAGCCCCTGGCAGCCCGCAGCTACTTCCGTGGCCTTGCTCTCATAATGGCTATACACTTGGCTGTCAACTGATTCTTCCATGGCTATGTGCGTAAGGAACCATTCCAATGGTTTGCCGGCATTCAAGACAGCACCGGCTAGAATGTAAGACATCCCATCAATCTGCCGCAGAGTATAGATCTCCGGGGTTCTGGCCGTCTCCGCAGCAGGGCATGCCAACCAGCCGGTCGTCCCCAAATAGCAATAAACATCGCCAGCAGCGAATGCTCCCGCTCCCAGGGTGGATGCCCCCACATCACCGGCGCCATTGATGACCGTCATACCTTTGGGTAGGCCAAGCTCAGCGGCCGTGGAGTCGGCAACCACCCCGATGACATCGGTGGCCGCAGCCAGCTTGGGTAAGCGAGTTTCATCCAGCTCCAAACACTTCATGAGGCCTTGGTTCCACTGATTGGTTCGCATGTCCAAAAACCCCGTGGTGGACGCGTTGGTATAATCGGTATAACTCTTGCCGGTCAGCCTTAAGTTGATGAAATCCTTGGCGCCTAATAGCAGCAGGTGATCCTGGTTGAACTGCTCGGAACGGTGTTCTTTAAACCAGAGATACTTGGCCACGGACAACAGCGCATCCGGTTGGTTGACCGCGGCTGTCTGCAGCTTGTCCGCTCCGTAGTGTTCGCTGATGAACTGAAACTGCTTCTTGGCACGGCCATCGGAGTACAACAGCACCTCGGAGATAGGATTTCCCTGCGTATCCACCAGCAGGCAATCCTGCATCTGGCCGGTACTGCAGAAGGTGTCAACGGAGGCCAGCAGATCGGGTGCCTCCGCCTGCAAAGCCGCTATGGCCTCCTTGAAGGCATCCCACCAATCTTCGGCCCGCTGGTAGCTGTTTCCATCTACCTGGTACGTAGGCAGGGGACATTCACCCATGTACAGCGACTTCGTATCTTGAAACACAACCAGCTTAAGGCTGGTGGTCCCCACATCCACAGTAAGGATCATCCTATGCACCTCCTAAGCCGCTGCGCAGTTCCTGAACCAGTCTCTTGGCCTCCAACGGGTTCTGCGCAAGCGCCTTAACAATGGCACTGCCCACCACAACTCCATCAAAGCCGATGGATCGAACCTCAGCTGCGTCGGCGCCGCTGTTGACACCGAAACCGACCAAGACAGGCGTTCTTCGTAAGCAGCTCTGCTGGATGACACCTAAGCATGACTCCATGTGGTCCCGATCCAGTCCGTCGATTTCACCGGTCTTCCCAAGGTAACCCGGACAGTATACAAAGGGCGGATTCTCATACATGGTTAGGTCCTGCTCTTTGGACCCAAAGAATGGAACCAGGTTGTAGCCCTGGCGAATCAGCCCGCGCGTGTCGGCCGTCTCTTGGATATCTGGAAAGAGGAGCGTCCGCAAACCCGCTTCCTGCCAGCCTCTTTCAGCAAAACCTTCCCGAAGCTGCTCCCAATACCCCATGGCCAGCAGCTTCCCTGGATGCCTGGCGTGAATCGTCTGTGCAATGTCCACATAATCAGAGTTGGTAAAACCTGCTCTACAGGCCTGTCGATTCGCCTCGGCGATGACGGCACCATCATATCTGGGATTCTCGTATGGATAACCCAGTTCCACAGCATCCACTCCCGCCTCTAAGAGCAGATCGATCCAGGCTGTGGTGGTGCTGGCATCGGGAAAACCTGCTGTTACGTATGTTACAAGGATTGGTAAGCCCTGCTGTTTCTTCTGTGCTAGCTCGCTGCCTAGACCTTGCGTCCAAGGATCCATGCCGTTACTTGCCCCCCTAAGGTACGTCTTACTTACTTCTTGATCGTCTGGAAGACCAAGGCCGCGATAATGATGGCACCGGTCAGCATATTTTGGAAATAGATTGGCACACCCAAAAGCGTAAGTCCATTAGCAAGAATACCCATAATCAGCACCCCGATAAAGGTTCCAGGTATATTGGGCTCGCCTTCCTTGAAGAGCGTCATTCCCAGGAAAACCGTAGCGTAGGCTCGCAGCAGGTATCCTTCCCCGGCCGTAGGGTGAGCAGATCCCAGCCGTGATGCCAACACAATCCCGGTTATGGCTGCCAGCATACTGGTGAGAGCGAAGGCGGTCACCTTGTTGCGGTGGATGGGTACACCGGAATACTCCGCCGCCTTCTCGTTACCGCCTATGGCATAGAGCCTTCTGCCCAGAAGCGTTTCGCTGAAAAGATACCAAAACAAAAACAGCACCCCCGCCATGATCAAGACCGAGATCCGCACGCCAAACACGGACCCTTGGCCGAATACCAAGAACTCCCGGGGAATTCCCGAGAAGATGATCGTTCCACCGGAGTACCAATAGGTGATTCCCGTTAAGAACGTTCCTGTGGAGAGGGTGGTAATGAAGGAAAGAATGTTCATGCGCGAAACCAGCAGCCCATTAATGGCGCCGAACAACATGGCAAGCAGCAGCGTAAAGGGAATCGCCCAGTACATGGATACCCCATTCACCATGGTTCGCACGGTGAAGATACCGGCAAAACTGGCCACCGCAGCCACAGAGAGATCAAATTCGCCAATGACCATGACCACGGTGGCTCCCACGGAAATAATGGCCAATAAAGAAATCTGCTCCAGCACATTGGTGAGGTTGCGCGTCGTGGGAAACACCTCCGGCCGCAAAACAGAAAAGGTAATGAAGAGAACGATCAGACCCAATAACGTTCCATATCTTCGCAGCAGTTGTTTCATGCCTTTTCCTCCCCGGCCCGTGGTGTATCCATGTAGCACATTTGCAGAATCTTCTCTTCGGAGAACTCCCCTTGACTGAGCTCACCAGCTACTCGCCCTTGACGCATGACAATGACGCGCGTGCACAGTCCAATAATCTCCGGCAGTTCTGAAGATACGACGATGACGCCCATGTCGTTGGCCAACTGATGCACAAGCTCATAGATGTCACTGCGGGCGCCAACATCAATGCCCACTGTCGGCTCATCAAATATGATGAGCGAGTTCTTGCGCCCAATCCATTTGGCAATGACCACCTTCTGCTGGTTACCGCCGCTCAAGAAGCGCAGGTACTGCTTCAGAGAAGGCGTTTTGATGGCCAGGGTATGCACGAGAGCGTTGGACTCGGCGGCGATTTTTCGTTTATCCAGGCGATGTGCCAGTTTCCGCCAGCGGTCCAGATTGGGCAGGGAAATATTTCCACTGACATTCATGCCCAAGACCAAACCAGCATCCCGGCGATCCTCGGGTATAAAGGCCATGCCTTTGGCGATCATCTGCCGCGGATTCGTTGGTCGGATTTCTTCTCCCATGAGTTCGACAGTTCCCTGGCTCAAGGGACGCAGGCCAAAGAGGCTTTCCATGAGCTCGGTGCGTCCGGATCCAATGAGCCCAAAGAAACCCAGAATCTCGCCTTTTTTGAGATGAAAGGATACATCCGAAAACCCCTGTCCCTTCAGGTCCTGAACACGGAGAACGGTCTCTTGGCCAGCGGGAACGCCCCGGTGTTCCGGAAACCGCTGCCGGGCCTTTTTGCCGGTCATAAGCGAGATCAGCTGATCCTTGCTGGTGTCGGCCACAGCAAGATCAGCCACCTTTTCACCGTTTCTGAGAACAGTGACTGTGTCTGCGATCTGGAAGATCTCCTCCAAGCGATGCGAGATGTAAATGATGCTGACGCCTTGGTCCTGCATAAGACGCAGACTGGTAAACAAGCTATGGATCTCTTCGCTGGTCAGGGCTGCGGTTGGTTCGTCCAAAACTAACAGCTTCGCATCGAGCATGAACGCCTTGAGAATGGCCACTAACCACCTGTCTTCCGTGGAGAGAGCCATGACCGGGCGTTCTAGATCCAACCTAAAATGAAACTTGTCGGCCAGCTCCTTGACCTTTGCTTTCATGGCACGGCGAGCAAACCATAGACCCCTGCGGGGATACTCATGGCCCAAGTAGATGTTCTCGATGGCGTTGAAGTAGGGAACCAGGTTTACATCTTGATGGATGAAGGCAAAACCTAACTCCTTGGCCTGGATGGGACTGGCCACCTGCTGTGCCGTGCCGTTAAGCAGGATTTCGCCTTTGTCTGCCTGGTAGATTCCAGCCAGGATCTTGATCAATGTGGACTTTCCTGCTCCGTTTTCGCCGATCAGGGCTCGAATCTCACCAGGAGCCATGGCGAGGTCAACATCATTAAGAGCTAGCACTCCGGGGAATCGTTTTGTGATTCCCGTCAGCTGTAATAAAGGAGTCATGGACATCACCCTTCATGCTGGAAAGAGGCTGTTCTGCAGCTGGGTGCAGAACAGCCTCTATGCTGCTTAGAACGTGTTGATGTTCCCGGAAATCCGAGCGAACACAGGCCGAACGCCTCGGTGAAATCGCAGTTAAAGCGATTTCGCTCCTCTTGTTAAGAGCTCGCCAGGGTACTTGATCAACACGTTTCTAATCGAGAAAGTCATGCACATTGGTTTCGGTGATCAGAATACTTGGTGCGAACACGATGCGATCCTCTATCTGTTCTCCGGCAAACACCATGCGAATGTGCTCCACGAGAATCCGTCCCATGGCCTCAAAGTCCTGGCGAACCGTGGCCTTGATGGGGGATCCTTCCCGCAGCATCTCCAGTGCCTGGGAGTTGCCGTCGATGCCGACCACAACAATGTCATCGGCCCGGCCAGCCTGCTGGATGGCCAAGGTTGCACCGATGGCCGGCTCATCCCAAGCGGCCCAGACGCCGACGATGTCAGGGTTCGCCAGCAGGATAGACTGCATGGCATTCATGGCATCTTCGATGGGTCCCGGGACCTGCACAAAGTGCTCAGCCACCACTTCAATGTCCGGCCGCGAAGCGGCGATGGCGTCGAAGATCACTTCCCGCTGATAGACACCTGGATGCGCTGAGTGGTAGAATTTCACGACCTTGCCGCTGCCGATCCGATTCAACAGATAGGATACGTTCTGCGCCGCCAACACGTAGTTGTTGGACGTGACATTGACCTGCATCCCGTCAATCAGCCCGGCGTCACCGCCGAAGACCGGAATTCCTTGGCTGACGGCCTTTTCGATCTGGCTTCGTACCTGGTTAGGATCGCCCATACCCATGACAATGGCGTCTGTACCTTGGGCCAGTACGTCTTCCCAGCGATTGGCCAGTTCATTGAAGTCACCGCGGGTGTCGATGACCGTTACTCTCCAGCCTTCGGCTTCGGCATAACCCCGAAAGGCTTGGATCATCTCATTGGTAGTCACCGACTGCAGATAGGGTGTCAACACAGTCACGCTCTTCTGTTCCGCCAAACCAGCCGTTCCGATGCCACCTACGAATAACAGAATCAAGACAATTGACAAAACTTTCTTCATCCTCTTCAACCTCCTTATGCGTCTATGAACTCTCGGGCGTTCCCGAGGTCGATGGTCAGGGCATACAGCCCTATCTCCATCTTATCACTCAACCCTCTTTGTTTGTATCCATTTCTATTCATGATAACCGGCCAAAGTCCTGCCCGCTATTGGCGACCGACGCGATTCTTGCACATTCCAGAGCTTTGGTGTATACCACTTCCGCTCACCACTCCCGAACAGCCAACGCGGACAGCCCGGCAATGCCCACGAAACCAAGGAAGTCATGGACAAACGGCTCGCCCGTCCATGGTCGGGGCCTCCCGGGCAGCGGCCTGAGTTCAAACAACTGTCAAAGGACACCTATAAGCCAATGGTCGGGTGCGTTTGTTCTGTAATGTAACGCCCTGTCTACGCTGGCACGAGCAGGGAAGCAGGTTCCGGACCATGATAGGGAACACCGACAGGCTGCGCTGGCCCGCTGCCGGCTCCATCATTGTCAGCACAGGCTAGGTCAGAGCCTTCCCACGGATCGAACCCAGCATCAAGTCAGAGTGACGGGTTTCGTAGTGTAGCTCTCACCCTTGAGATCGTTGCGGCCGTGGCCAGCCGTTGTACAGCCTCAATAGAAATAGACTGTTGACTTAGCTGCGATCGCTGAGCCATGTTATTCCCATGCACTCGATACCTCGCTAACGAGCTGCTGCTCTTTCGATTCTGTCCAGTTCATACTTCACTTTCTCCTGCGTATAACGACGCCACTCAAGATGCTTGTCCCGCTCCAGTCTACCGATCAGGATGTACCTTGGGAAAGTCAACAGTTTTCCGGACAATCAGTTAAGCAACACTTCGTGAACTGGTTTTGCGGCAACCAAGTAACCATTCAATCGAGGAAAGGTAGCCGAAGCGTTTTCGCACTCTTCCTGTGTTTCAAAACGCTTCGATGTATGCAAATATTGCTTGGCGAGCTTCGGCCCGGATGTTGAAGTGACGCCAATAAACAGCTGGAAATGACGGAAAAAGAACAAAACAGCAAACCACTGGTCGTTGAACGGACTCGTCGGTGCCACCGATACAACGTTTGTCTTAATCGGCCCGTCTTGGTTCAAACGTGGATCGGATCCTCCGTTCCTCATCACATCAAGGGGCAGAAGCGACCACGCTTTCCTTGGGCCAAACTGGCTCATGTTGCTTCGCAACCGTGGCTCCAAGGTGTCCGGAACGCTGGCTCACGGATGCCCGGAACCGCGGCTCTAGAAAATCGGTATCCACACCCAGCCCTTGTGGCGTATTCGGCTCAAGCGGAGCACTCTTCGTAGCCAAGCGGATCACCTTAAGACGGGCGTTTGTGGATCCCTCTTGCGTTGACGAACGCACGATCTCCGCGATTCGCGCGTCGGAAGGTGTAGAATACCAGCTGAATCAATATTCAACCTATACTCAATGCAGCGGAGTATGAGTTCGATCGCGTAATCCAAGCTGGGATTGATAACACCTGCCGACAGCCGTACATCGCGCACCCAACCCGCCTCAGTGCATGGGGCGGGCTGGCAGTAAGCTGGTTTTCCGAACGACTGACCAGTCCGAAGCCAGCGGCAGTCTAGCAGGTCTGTTCACAGACGTGGTTCCACGCCCAAGATTAACGGGCCTCCAAGCAGGCCTCGTTCACAGACGTATTTCCACGCCCAACACTTCCGGACCTCCTCGGAGAAACGCCGGATAAACGGCTTTTCACGCTCGGTCGTAAACCACACATGCTGCTCTATGAAACAGACATCCATGTCAGTGACCTGACACCATGAAACATGAAGATAGGTTCGACCGCCCATGTTCGAGGCAGGGCTGCTAGGTGTCCACTCCAAAACCCTGCCTGACAAGGGACTTCGGGGAAAAATGGTCACGGAAATCCCAGCTGACGGGTTTTCGCGGTTCTTGTTTGGCGCTTCGAAGCCACTTTTGAAGTGGACTCCTAGCTGTCTCCGCTCTTGGCCTTTTCCAAAAACTTGTTCTTGGCGAACTCGCTGACCCCGTCCGCTGCTTGAGCCGCTCGCTCCCAATCGCCTTTCTTTTCGTAATAATGCATTTCTCGGTACTCGGGTGCATCATCACTAAACGCAGCCTCAACACTCTGTTGGGAGAACAGCGCGAAGGGCGTGAACACCCGCCGGGCTGGGGCGCTGCATCCGGGACATGGACTGGACTTTTGTCCTTCATGGTCCTGAAGCGAATAGAACTCTTCAAAGGAGCAGCCGCATTGACTGCACCTATACTGATACATCGGCATTCTTCTTCCTCACCTTTCCGATTCAGCTGTATCGGCACTGCAGGGTTCCCTGTCGCTTCCTGGTCCGAAGCATTTCATTGCTCCTTCAACAGCTCTTTCCAGGTTCCCTGCTTGGTCTGGGTCATGCGATACGCAAGGTATTCCATAATGTTCGCTGCGCAGACCATGCCCTGGGGCGTTGCGCCCGCCGAACCAGACCGGCATAAACTCTGTTAACTGTTTTGTCTCACTGCCGTGTTAACCATCTCTGCAGACACAAGCAATGTCGCACCAACTAACGCCATCACATAGTTGTAGGATTTTTCAGGGCGCTTCTAAAGAACTAGCAGTTCCTTCGGGGATTCCGTGAGCACGCGGCATCCCGTTTCCGTAATCACGACGGTGTCCTCGATACGCACTCCGCCCCAATCGGGGATATAGATCCCGGGTTCCACAGTGATGACGTGCCCTACTTGGAGCGTTACATCGTTTGCCGACGTGACAAAGGGGTCCTCATGGATTTCCAAACCAACTCCGTGGCCAATGCCGTGGCCGGTGTAGTCGCCATAGCCCGCCTCCTCGATGATTCTGCGGGTGCCAGTGCAGATCCCCACACCCGAGGCTCCAGCCTTGAGCATACTGAGTGCGGCAGCCTGGGCCTGACGAACAACCTCATAGACTTCCCGCTGTTTGGTGGAGATGGGTCCCAAAACAAAGGTACGGGTGATATCGGAACGATAGCCTTTGTAAAGCGCACCGAAGTCCGCCAGTACAAAGTCTCCCGGTTCGAGGCAGCGCTCCGAAGGACTGCCATGCTGGTGCGATGTGCGGCTGGCAGACACGAGAATCATGTTGAAGGCCAGACCATCAGCACCCTGTTGCCGCAAAAACGCTTCCAGACTGGAGGCCAGTTCCCGTTCACTGATTCCCGGCTGGCAGCGCTCTAAGAGATGGGCGTAGCCTTGATCGGCCAGTTGGCAGGCGCGCCGGATGAGCGCGATCTCATCCTCTCCCTTGATGGCTCGCTGCTGTTCGACAATTCCTGTGGTCGCCACAAGTTCCACATCAGGCAGTGCTTCCGAGAGTGTGTTCCACATGGCCACGGTAATGCCCGGCGCCTCGTACCCCAAGCGGCTGATATTCAGATCCGCCACAACCTGGCTCAGCTGTTTGGTGAACGGCTTTTCGTGGCGG
>PWMW01000260.1 GCA_003559095.1 Clostridiales bacterium
CGACCAAAATCGAACTGGGGTGCCCACATACAAGCTGCCCCATCAAAGTATGCAGTTTCATCTGGGCGCCGGGCTTCCCATTCTGACAACGAAGTTCGTTGCCTTCAAAACCGCCGTTCAAGAGATGCTCTGGATATGGCAGCAGCAAAGCAATGACGTGCGGTGGCTGCAAGAGCGCAAGATCCATATATGGGACGCCTGGGCAGATGCCAACCATACCATTGGAAAAGCATACGGCTACCAAATTGCTAAATCTGGCCAATTGGACAAGCTGCTTCATCTCTTGCGCACAGATCCTCAGAGCCGTCGGATGGTGGTATCCCTTTGGAACGTTGATGATCTACCAGAGATGAACCTGCAGCCGTGCGCCTTCTTAACGATGTGGGATGTTACCGATGATGAGCTGAACTGTATGCTGATTCAACGCAGCGGAGATATGGGTCTCGGGGTCCCCTTTAACACAGTGCAGTATGCCGTTTTGGCACACCTCATAGCCCAGGTGACAGGCTTCAAACCGGGACTCTTCACCCATGTGATCAACAATGCCCATGTGTATGAGAACCAACTAGAAGGTCTGAAGCTGCAATTGTCCCGCTCGGAGCGGGCGTATGAGGCACCGACGTTAGAGCTTAATGATGAGATCAAGGACTTCTATCAGTTCACCGTTGACGATATCCGTCTCAAAAACTACCAGCACTGCGGCCGGATCAAGATGGATGTGTCGGTATAGCAGGTCTGTTACATGGACGTCGTCTAACGCGCAAAATTGATGTTCCAGCTCGCAATCGCTAGTTAGCGGCGCTTAGGACTCGGTTGTAAAGGACCCATCGGCCTCTATGAATCGGGTCTGCAGGGAAAGTGTTGATCTTCCCAAAGGTGCCGACAAAATCATGTCGGCAGCTTCGTCAAAGCGTCCGATTAAGCGATTTCGAATCTGTTACTTTGTGATCGCAGGAGTGCGTTATTCGCAAGCATGTAAGGCCAGGATGGGAATGGTAATTTTGTCTACACACCAGTTGCTTGGAAGTAAATCCCAGCTACCAGGTATCTGGAAGGAAAACCCAGTTACCAGGTACTTGGAAGAGAAACCCAGTTACCAGGTATTTGGAAGGAAAATCCATTCACGGCGTGCGGCCCTTGATGCCTCTCCCCGATCGCAGTCTGGGTTTCTCGTCGTTGCGTATTCGTGGGCTCCGAGTTTGAATGAACTGTTCATTCAATCGAACATTGATGGGCATGGGCATTGATTGGCATACTCATTGAAGGGTATCTTTGTTATCATAATAAGGGGCAGTCGCAACACAGCTGACTATCTTACAATTGGAGGGAAGACTATGAGCACTGCACCAGGGAATCTGACCATATCCGATGCACGGCTGCGGGCGGTATATGAGGCAGCCAGCCAGTTGTTTGCCGCCCGGGGTTACGGACCCACCCAGGTTTCGCAGATTGCGGAACGGGCCAATATCGCCACCGGGACGATCTACAATTTGTTCGCCGGCAAGAAGGCCATACTGCACTTTGTTCTGCTGGCCAACCTGAATCCGGGGGGATTTACCGAGGAGGTGCAACTGCCCATACGGGAGGTGCCGGATGCTCATTTGGCCGACACGTTAACACCCATTCTGGAGCAGCTGTTTCAGCGGTTGGCTGCGCTAAACGCCAGCGGGCATCCGGTGTTATCGTTCCGAGAGATCCTGGAAGAGTTGTTCGATGATATTTATCGTTTTAACCGGGCGTTTAGTATAATCAATGATAACCCCAAGGAACTGCCCTTGGCCGCTGCCCAGTATCGCAGTGGTGTGGATAAGCTGTACGAGCTTTTGGATCAGCATTTGCGTTTATATATGCAGGCGGGGCAGGTTCGTCCTATCAAGTATCCGCATCTGCACATTCGCAACATCATTGAGGGCATTACATGGTGGGCCATTTATCTGCCGCTGCAGGCCGTAAATCTGGACGCCTGGAATCGATATGGTTCTCAAGGTTTGTCGGCAGCGGAAGCCAAGGAGATTGCTTTGGATGTGTTGTGCCACGCGTACTTGATTAATCCTCACTCTTGAGTGGTGTAATGGTGAGTTGCCTGGCGACGGCGCTGGGTTTCCCGTCGTCTGCAATGCCGGGGCTTTCCGGAGCAGGCATCGGCACCCTTTGGTCCTTAGGCAGTGAAGGGCATCACAGCATTGTCGAGGCTATGATGCTTCAGTTCGTTGCAGTCTATCGGGCGTGGTAGTTAGCCCAGATGCGGCAGTTCGCAGGTCGAGTTTGTGGAGGGGTGCCATGTGGAACAGGATCAGCGCAGCAATGACGCCTGGGATGCCAGCTTGTACGACGCCAAGCATTCGTTTGTATCGGCCTTCGGTCGGGAGCTAATTGATCTCTTGGCTGTCTGCCAGGGCGAGCACATTTTGGATCTGGGCTGTGGAACGGGTGATTTGACGCAGAGGTTGGCGGAACTGGGTGCAGAGGTCATAGGGATTGATATGTCGGAAAACATGATTCAGGCGGCCCGGACCAAGTATCCGCAGCTGGACTTTCAGGTAGTGGATGCTCTGGAGTTGAGCCATTGCGGCGCGTTTGACGCGGTT
Organism: Clostridiales bacterium; assembly: GCA_003559095.1. GTDB lineage: Bacteria > Bacillota > Limnochordia > Darwinibacteriales > B1SED10-159 > SLOZ01. The sequence continues at coordinate 2,589 of PWMW01000260.1, forward strand.
TTTTCCAACGCCACGCTTCACTGGATACAACCGCCGGAGCAAGTGGCCGCACGGATTTTCCGTTCCTTGAAAGTCGGCGGAAGGCTGGTTGCCGAGTTTGGTGGCCAGGGAAATGTCCAGACGATCGTCGACGAGATCTTAAGGCAGCGGGCGGTGTTAGGGCAGGACCTGCCGCTCTCGTCGCTGCCCTGGTATTACCCGAGCATTGGCCAGTATGCGTCTTTGTTGGAGATGACAGGGTTTCGGGTGACGTCGGCGCAGCATTTTGCCAGGCCTACTCCGTTGGAAGGCAAGGACGGGCTGCGTAACTGGATCGAGATGTTCGGTGCGGCCCTGCTTGCCGGGTTGTCTGCCGCAGCGGTGGCCCAAGTCATCGCTAACGTGGAACGGAACCTGGCAGGTGTTCTGTACAATGCACACAGTGACGCATGGCTGGCTGACTACAGGCGAATACGCGTGGTGGCCGTCAAAGAGCATGGATGATGAACCATCCGTTGATTTAGGGCCGAGAACCGGTTCTGCGCAGGCGGCAGTTATACCTATCTCTGCACCTTCTGGACTCTCTGCACCTTCTGGACTCTCTACACCTTCTGGACTCTCTACACCTTCTGGACTCTCTACACCTTCTACACCCTCTGCACCCTCTGTACTCTCTGCCAGCGTTAGCTGTCCGGGATCCGCCTGTTTTCCAGCTCTTTTTGTCGTCGCTGCCGCGGGCGGCCAGTCCTGCCCAAGACACAACCGCTCTGTCATGGGAACGCCTTGGTCCACGATGGTCCGAGTACCACGGGCAGCCTGATCCAACCAGCGCTGTATCGGGCATAGGTCGGACCAGTCTGTAGTCAGCGCTGGTTTCGAGCTTCCATTGTCTGGTTTTACACAAGGAACATTTCCGTGGTAGAATGGCCAATATGCTTCGTTGCCGGCCAAGCCGCTGCGAGCATCGTCGGCGTCAGCATCGGTATCGGCCTCAGGATCGGTACCAGTACCATCATTGCGGTCATCGAAGAAGCTGTGACAGAGATGGATATAGATATGGATGTGGTGGACGCGGTGGACGCGATGGACGCGGTGGAGGGGAGTGTGATTGGCGTGAGCAGAGCAGATGTCCACGAACTTCTAAAGAAGGGCATCGTCATGGCCGACGGTGCCATGGGCACATACTATGCAAAGTTGAGCGGAGACTCACATCGACCGCCGGAATGGGCCAATCTGCGTGATCCGCAGCTAATTCGAGATATTCATCGGCAGTATGTTCAGGCTGGCGCCCAGTTGGTGCGCACCAATACCTTCTCAGCGAACACCATCACGTTGGATTGTACCCGTGATGAGCTGGCTGAAATTGTGGCGCGGGGATTTCAGCTGGCAGTTGAAGGCGTCGGCGAGCAGGCCTTGATTGCGGCAGATATCGGGCCGCTGCCGGAGTTCACTGCTGAGCACGCCGAGGTTTGTCTAGAGAGAATGCATAATGAATATGTATGCATTGTCGATGCATTCCTGGAACAGGGTGCCACGGTGTTCGTGTTCGAAACGCTCAGTGATGCTAGGACGCTAGAACCTATTTGGCGCTACATAAAAGAGCAATCACCGGACGGCTTTATTCTGGCCCAGTTCGCTGTCACAGCTGAGGGCACAACCCGCAAGGGCCTCAGTGTCGATCGTCTTTTGGCTGAACTGCAGGGTCAGGAGTGCTTGGATGCCTTTGGTTTTAACTGCGGTGTTGGTCCAGCGCATCTGCTGCGCCTGCTTCGGCAGCATGATTTGAGTTCATTCACGGTATCGGCTCTGCCCAATGCAGGTTATCCTGAGATTGTTCATGAGCGGACCATCTTCCACGAAAACCCACAGTACTTCGGGGAACTTATGGCGGATTTGGCCGGGCTTGGTGTCAAGATCCTGGGTGGCTGCTGCGGAACAACGCCGGCGCACATTCGAGCTTTGACAGAAGCTTTGCAGACGAGTGGGGCAGCGGCTAGGCCGGCCAGACAGCGGCCAGTTCGTCGGTCTGTGCAGCATGAGGTGGTGCCCAACCATTTTGCAGCTAAGCTGCGTCGAGGCGAGTTCCCTGTGGCTGTGGAGTTGGATCCGCCCTTCAACAGTGATGTGGATGCTATCCTACGTGCGGCCCGGGTGTTAAAGGACGCAGGTGTGAACATCATTACCATCGCCGATTCACCTCTGGCCCGGGCTCGCATGGATTCACTGGTTTTGGCCGGGATGATCCGGCGGGAGGTGGGTATGGACGTGATGCCCCATCTTTGCTGTCGCGATCGGAACGGTATTGCGCTGAAGTCCAGTCTCTTGGCTGCCCATGCCCAGGGTATCCGCAGCATATTGGCGGTCACGGGTGATCCCGTGCCCAGCGGCGAACGGGGCGAAACCAAAGCCGTGTTCAACTTGAACTCCATTCGTTTGCTGGAACTGATTGCCCATATGAATAGCGATGTTTTTGCCCATGATCCGTTGGTTGTAGGCGGTGCCCTGAATATGCTGGTGCCCAATGTGGATGCGTGTTTGGAAAGGACCCGCCGCAAGCAGGAGCAGGGGGCACAGTTTGTCCTCAGTCAACCGGTATTCAGTGACGAAGCCATGGCCAATCTGGAGTTGGTGCGCAGGTACTGCCAGATACCGGTCCTTGGGGGCATCATGCCCCTGGTCAGCCGCCGTAATGCTCAGTTCTTGAACAACGAAGTTCCGGGAATCCAAGTTCCTGAAGCCTTGGTGCAGCGATTTACCAGCCAAATGGAGCGTGAAGAGGCGGCGGGGATCGGAGCGGCTATTGCCACCGACTTGATCGGGCGGATGCGGCCTAACGTGGATGGCCTGTACATCATTGCGCCATTTAACCGTGCCCAGCTGGTGGTGGACGTTATGCGCCGCTGTGAGTTAGGGGCCTTCCAGCGGCCCGCACTGGGGACGTACCCTCTGCATCGTGGTTAGCGGTCCTCACGGGCAACCCGCCTTGATGATCGTATACAGCGAAGCCGCCGGTCCTAGCCACCGCAATCACATCGGTGAGTGCAGGGGATGGGTCGAGCTGAATACGAGGACCGCAGACTTGTTGCCCAGACCGGTTCCAATGCGCACCCGCCGGTCCTGCTCGGAGAAACGCCAGTTCAAGGTGTTTCGAACTCGGTTTTAAACCACGTGTTGCTCTCGATACCACAGATCGGGCAGGAAAGGGGCAGGGCGTTCCATGGAAGGGATTCGTCATTTCACGAACATACCCGCTGCTCCCAACTGGCAGCGCATCAGCCACCAGCTGGCCAGTGGTTCTCGAAGGGACGTCGGTGGTGTCCTGGCGAAGGCTCGTTATGGTCGGGAAGCTGCATATGTGCATTCCCTGGTGCAGCTGCAGGGCGTTTGGTGTCCCAAAGCGGCGGTTCGCTTGGGAACGAACGTCATCGAGCTCGCGGGTGGCAGGCGCATCACCAGTAGGAACCTCGCCGAGCTGCTGGGCCACAGGCAGCATCTGCTGCTCTTGGCCTGCACTGCTGGTGGGTCTATCGACGAGGCGGTGCAGGAGGCGCTCCTGCGGGGCGAAGCTCATCGCGCCGTGGTGTGGGATGCCCTGGCTGCAGATCTGGTCCTGCAGGGAATGGATTGGCTGTTGCAGAGCGCCGCTGCGGCGCTGCGATCTGTGGAACTGACACCCCATCGTCGCCGCCTGGCAGTGGGTTTTGGAGATTTTGCTCTGACCAATCAAGGTTGGTTGCTGGAGGAACTGCAGTTGGAGCAGCTGGGTATCCGCAACACCGCGTCCCATGCCCTCGTACCATCGAAGACAGCAACGGCTGTGGTGCCTCTGCAACGGCTGAGGTCACTAAGCCTGCAAGGAGTTGAACGGTCGTGAACAAAGTGCAGTTCCGCGAGTTTCTCAAAGGGCGGGTCACTGTTTTGGACGGAGCCATGGGCACGATGCTGCAGGCAGCTGGTATGCCCGAAGGGGCCTGTCCAGAACAGTGGCTTCTGGATCATCCCCAGCAGCTGCTGCAGATGCAGCGGCAGTATGTGGATGCTGGCGCCGTCATCGTATACACCCCAACATTTGGGGCCAATCGAGCTAAGTTGTCGCACTATGGTTTGGCCGACCGCACTGTAACCTTGAACCAGCAGCTGGCAGAATACACTGCGGCAGCGGTAGCGGGCCGTGCCTTGGTGGCTGGGAACATGTCAGCCAGCGGTTTGCAGGTGCAGCCGTGGGGGAAGACGCCCTTCGCAGAGGCTGTGGCGGGTTTTAAGGAGCAGATCCGAGGGCTCTTGGCAGGCGGGGTGGATCTCTTCGTCATTGAGACCATGCTGGATATTCAAGAAGCCCGGGCAGCTTTGCTGGCCGTGAAAGAGTCCTGTGATCTTCCGGTGATGGTCAGCATGACATTTAACGAGAATGGCCGCACCATGACTGGTTCGGACCCGCTATCCTGTTTGAACGTGCTGCAGAGCCTAGGGGCTGACGTGGTAGGATGCAACTGCTCCACCGGGCCCGAAGCTATGCTGCCCATATTGGCAGCTATGAAAGAGCATGCTAAGGTACCCCTGTTAGTCAAACCGAATGCCGGTGTACCCCGCCTCAGCCATGGCCGGACCGTATTTCCCATGGAGGCGCCAGAGTTTGCCGGTTTCACAGAAGCGTTGGTGGAAGCTGGTGCCAACCTTATCGGCGGCTGCTGCGGCACTACGCCAGCCTACATTGAGCGGATAGCACAGATTGCTTTAAGCTCCGTTCCTAAGGAACCCAGAGAGGATCAGAGACCGCTGCTTAGTTCGTACGGGCAAACGGTGGATCTGCGCTCTGCCGATTCCACCGTGGTTGTGGGGGAGCGGATCAACCCCACAGGCAAAGTCGCCCTCCAGCAGCAGCTGCAAAAAGGAGAGCTGCAGTTGGTCCGCCAGTTGGCATTGGAGCAAAGAGACGCCGGAGCGGCTATTCTTGATGTGAATGTCGGCATGCCCGGTATTGATGAACGGCAGACTATGTGCCGAGCTGTGGAGACCTTGGCGTCATTGAACATACCACTCTGCCTTGACTCCTCCGACCCCGATGTCATCGAGGCGGCCCTGCGCATCTATCCCGGCAGAGCCCTTGTGAACTCGGTTCCCGGTGAACGGGGAAAACAGCGGCGCCTGCTGCAGTTGTGCCATCACTACGGTGCCATGGCTATCCTGCTGCCAGTAAGCGACGAAGGCGTGCCGGCCGGTGTTGGCCAGCGCCGGCGTAATATCCAGCTGCTCGTGGACGCTGCCTGTGCCGCTGGCTTGACCAAGGATGATGTGGTAGTGGATAGTCTGGTCATGACAGTATCAGCCAATCAAGAAGAAGCACAGGCAGTGCTGAGCACGGTGGCCTGGTGCAGCCAAGAACTGCAGGTGGCGACCATTATGGGCTTATCCAACGTGTCCTTCGGACTGCCCATGCGCAAATGGATCAACGCCGCCTTTTTGGCCATGGCTGTGCACCAGGGATTGAGCATGGTCATTGCCAATCCCAGCGACGAGGTGACCATGGCTGTCCGAGCTGCCAGTGATGTGCTGATCGGCAGGGATCAAGGCAGCCGCCGCTATCTGAAGCGGTTTCGCCCCGGAAAAGGAGCCCTGCCTGACGCTGGCAGCCCCCAAGTGGATGTGAACTCGTTGACGGCCCTGCGAACGAAACTGGAGGCCGCCGTCCTGAGTGGTAGTGGGCACGATGTGCCTACCATTATCAAGCGAGCGCTGGAGTTGGGTGGCTCCCCGCAGTTGCTCCTGCAGGAGACGTTAATCCCGGCCATCACCAATGTTGGTGAACGTTTCGATGATGGAACCTACTTCCTGCCCCAGCTGATCCAAAGTGCCGAAACCATGGAGAAGGCCGTGGCCCACTTGCAGCCCCATTTGGCCAAAGAGCCGCGGGCCTTGGATGGCCATCAGGCCGTGATTGTCATGGCTACGGTCAAGGGGGATATCCATGACATCGGCAAAAACTTAGTCAGCCTGCTGCTGCGCAATCATGGGCACAAGGTCATTGATTTGGGCAAGAATGTGGAGGCCTCTACCATTGTGCGCACAGCCGCAGCCCAAGGCGCGCACTTAATCGGCCTTTCAGCTTTGATGACAACCACCATGCCCGAAATGGCAGTGGTTGTGGACATAGCAGCACAGCAATGCCCTGCCGCTAAGGTAATCATTGGGGGGGCAGCCGTGAGTGCAGCTTACGCCGATGAGATCGGTGCCCATGGCTACGCTGCTGATGCCAGCGGCGCAGTGCGTCTGGTCAAGGAACTGATGCCGCGGGAAGGTGGCCGTTGATGTCGTCAACGGAGTCTGCAGGGACTGGTGCAGAATAGGCAAGCTATCCTGGGAAATGAGGTGTAACCATGGCTTGGAACATGTTAGAGCAGCGGTTGTTGTCTGTACGTCGGCAGTTCCCACAGATTGTGCCGGTGGGCGTAGATTTTCTGCCCGCCACGTGGAAAAAATACCGGGGATCGTTGACGAAGATTGTGGAGGCGTATCCCCAGCTTTTCCCGGATTACCAGGGTAAGGAAGACTACGATGCCGTGAGCGGCACGTATACCGAAGGGGAGCATGTGGATGCCTGGGGCTGTGTCTGGAGCAATGTGGCTGCAGGCATGGAAGCCATAGTCACCGGACATCCTGTACCGCAGCGCAGCGACATCCATTCTCTGGAACTACCGCAAACCGATGCTGGGCTGCCCCATGGATTCATGTATCTGCGCCTTCTGGATCTACGGGGTTTTGAGGAAGCAATGTTGGATTTTGCCGAGGAACCGCCGGAGCTGCAGCTC
>PWMW01000357.1 GCA_003559095.1 Clostridiales bacterium
GAAAAGGTCGATTCTCTGGTTAACGATGATAACCAGCTTGCCCAGGCAGGAATTGCTGCCGGCAACTATGTCAGGGAGGGAACAGGTGCAACACGGATTATTGTTGAAAAAGTTTTATCTGCTGATGTCATTTCCTGACATAATCAATGTATATTGTTATTTGGTCAAAAAATAAAAAGAAGGTAGCAACTTCTGACTTTTTAGTGTCAAAGATTTTATAGTTTTGTCATGACTTAAAACAAGGGGTTTTAATTGTTTTTTATTTAAGGTCACCCGGGAACACATACAAATGATAATGGTTATTGTTCCTTAAGATCCTATAACTTTTAGCTAAACCAAATTAATAAACCTGAAATATGATATTTACAGAAACAGAGTTAAAAGGAGCATATATCATTGAGGTGAAAAAACTGGAAGATGAAAGAGGCTTTTTCGGTCGCTCATTTTGCCGCAGGGAGATGGAAGAGCACGGGCTAATTGCTGATATTGTGCAGGCCAACACCTCTGTATCCCTTAAAAAGGGAACATTGAGAGGCATGCATTTCCAGGTAGAACCCCACCAGGAAGCCAAGCTGATACGCTGTGTCCGTGGCTCCATTTACGATGTTATTATTGATTTGAGACCCGAATCTCCTACTTTTAAAAGATGGTTTGGAGTGGAATTAAGTGCTGATAATTATAAAATGCTTTATGCTCCCGAGGGGTTCGCCCACGGATTTATTACTATTTCAGATAATGTTGAAGTCTGCTATAATGTTACTGCATTTTATTCACCCGGATCTGAGAGAGGTATAAGGTGGGATGATAAAACCTTTGGCATTAAATGGCCTTTCAAACCTGCAATTATTTCGGATAGAGATAGAAAACACCCCGATTTTTCATTGGAAATGCTTGAATAATGAAATTGGTTTGACGAAAAGGGAAATTATTGGAAAATTGGAATACGAGGGTATTATCTTCCGTACAACAAAAGAGTTTTAACCCGGGGTTTGGAGAATAAGCTGGATACCCTTGAAGATCTTTAGTGAAGGTTCAACTTTGCAGTGAGATAATTATAATCGGGATTAGTTTTTATAATCACTAATTATCTATTTATCCTGATATTTATAAAAATTATATAAATGGGAGTTTAAAATTATTGATATTTGCACATTAACTAAAGTTGAATATATGAAGGCAGTAATACTAGCCGGAGGTTTTGGAACCCGCATAAGTGAAGAAAGCGGGGTCAGGCCAAAACCAATGGTTGAAATAGGAGGAAAACCTATTATTTGGCATATAATGAAAATTTATTCACATTACGGGATTAATGAATTTATTATATGCTGCGGATATAAAGGCTATATGATAAAAGAATATTTCTCAAACTATTTCCTGCACATGTCAGATGTAACTTTTGATCTTGCCTCCAACTCCATGGAGGTGCACAGGAATCCTGAGGAATCGTGGAAAATTACCCTGGTTGATACGGGTGAAAAAACCATGACAGGTGGCAGGATAAAAAGAGTTGATTCTTATCTCAGGGAAGAGACCTTTTGTTTAACATACGGAGATGGAGTAAGTGATGTTAATGTAAAAGAATCCATTGAGTTCCATAAAAACCAGAATTCACTTGTAACACTCACAGCTGTTCAGCAACCAGGCCGGTTCGGTGCTTTTCCACTAGGGAAGGATGAGAGTAAGATAACCACCTTCAGGGAAAAACCTAAAGGCGATGGTATTGATAATGCATGGATAAACGGTGGTTTTTTTGTGGTTGAACCGAATGCAATTGACTACATAACAGATGATCACTCGGTATGGGAGCGCGAACCATTGGAGATTTTAGCAAAAACCGGTCAGCTTTCCGCCTACAGGCATTATGGTTTCTGGCAACCCATGGATACGCTGAGAGACAAAACGCTGCTGGAAGACTTATGGGAGAGTGGAAGAGCACCATGGAAATCATGGCAATAGCATTATTAAGAGTTTTATTATGGATTTTAGTTTTGAACGCCGGAAGGTATTGGTAACAGGACATACCGGGTTTAAAGGTTCATGGTTAACCCTATGGCTTAGTATGCTTAAGGCAGATATTACCGGCATTGCACTTGACCCGGAAGACAGAGCAGGGGCTTTTAATGCAATGAATATATCATCACTCTGTAAGGATATTCGTCAGGATATTAACGATTACAATGAGGTTTATTCAATTTTCAGGGAGCAAAAGCCTGAAATAGTTTTTCATCTTGCCGCCCAGCCCCTCGTATTAGAATCTTATGAACGTCCCATGGAAACCATGCAGACAAATGTAATGGGGACTGTCAATATTCTGGAGGCTTGCAGGAAGACCCCTTCGGTAAGAACTATTGTAGTCATTACTACTGATAAATGTTATGAAAACAGGGAATGGGTATACGGGTATCGTGAACATGACCGTTTAGGCGGAAGAGATCCTTACAGTGTAAGCAAAGCTGCTGCTGAACTGGTTGTAAAGGCCTACAGTAAATCTTTTTTTACACCTGAGACAGGAGTAGGATTGGCCACCGCACGTGCTGGTAATGTTATAGGAGGAGGGGATTGGGCCGCAAATCGCATTGTACCTGATTGTATCAGGGCGCTAACGCATAATCAAACAATAGAGGTACGTAATCCCTTTTCAGTCAGGCCATGGCAACATGTTCTTGAACCCTTGGGAGGCTATCTGATGTTGGCGCAACGATTGAGAGAAAACCCGGAAAAATTCTCCGGACCATGGAACTTTGGTCCGGAATATGAGGGAATTAGGGATGTTGGATATCTGGTTAATGAGATGATCCATTTCTGGGAAGAGGGAGACTGGGTTGATATAGGAACAGGGACTAAGGATCAACTCCATGAGGCACGATTGCTCACGCTGGATATATCAAAAGCCAGAAACTTATTATTATGGCAGCCTGCATATACTTTCCGCCAATCTGTAGAAGCAACTGTTTCCTGGTACAAATCACAGTTCATAGGCGAGGATATTGCAAAGAAAGGTATTGAGCAAATTGAAGAATACCAGAAACATTCATTATAGAATGCTAATGGAGATGAAGTAATAATGGACACATAATAAACTGTAAAATATATAAAATCATGATACTAACTGACAGTGCTTTAGAAAAGAGAGAACTTAGCAATACACCAATCAGGGTAGCAATTATTGGGAGCGGGGCCATGGGATTAGGTATGATCAACCAGATCACTCGTTATACACCGGGAATGAAGGTAATTGCTGCTTTCGATCGCACAATTGAAAAGGTAGTGGCAGCTTATAAAGTTTCAGGAATAAAGGATTATGCCTTGTCCGGGGAAAACATCAATGTTGCCCAGGATGCTATAAATTCAGGGAAACCGGTCATTACAACCGATATTGATCTTTTGCTTGAACTTAAAGGTATTGATGTTTTGGTTGAAGCGACTGGGTCCATTGAATTTGCACTGAGTACTATCCTGAAGGCATTTGAGAAGAAAATAAATGTGTTGTCATTCAATGCAGAATTAGAATCTACCTTTGGCCCGCTTCTAAAAAAGATGGCCGGCGAAAAGGGAGTGAGATACAGCCTTGGTGATGGTGACCAGCCGGGTGTTACAATGAATCTTTACAGGTACATAAGGGGTATGGGCTTTGAACCCTTATTATGCGGCAATATTAAAGGCCTTCAGGATCACTACAGGAATCCTGATACCCAGAAGGGATTTGCTGCCCAATGGGATATGACTCCGCAAATGGTAACCAGCTTTGCAGACGGAACAAAAATATCGTTTGAACAATCCTGTGTAGCTAATGCAACAGGAATGAGGGTGGCAAAAAGAGGGATGCTCGGTTATAATTTTGATGGCCATGTGGACGATATGAAGCACCTGTATGACATCGACATGCTGAAAGAGGCCGGCGGTATCGTTGATTATGTGGTCGGGCCCAAACCCGGACCGGGAGTATTTATCTATGCCACAACCGATGATCCCAATTCTGTCAAGTTTTTAAAATACGGTAAACTTGGTGATGGCCCCCTATATAGCTTTTATGTACCTTATCACCTGCTGTTTTTTGATATTGCCAGCTCGATCTGCCGGCTGGTTGATTTTAATGATCCTGTAATTGTGGCGAAGAATGGACTTGTGGTTGATGTGGTTGCAACGGCAAAGGTGGACCTTGAACCCGGCGATGTAATTGATGGTTTGGGTGGATTCAAAACCTATGGTACCTGTGATAATCATGATGTTGCAAGCAGGGAGAGGCTCCTGCCTATGGCACTGGCAATAGGCTGCAGATTGAAAAGAAGAGTGGCAAAAGATCAGGTTTTAACATATGATGATGTTGAATTTGATCTTAATAGTTTTGTAGGCCAACTTGTTAAAAAGCAGAATGAGATGTTCACGTAGATAATTGAATTCACCATCATAGTGAAGGGTTAATAAATTACCAGTAACGCTTAATCCGAGATTGATTTAAGCAGGCCAGCTGTAATAAACAATTGTGTAAAAGCTTGTAAAAAAGAGTATTTCATGAACTCAGGAAATAAAAAACAAAAAACACCAAACACAGACCCCCTGGTATCCATAGGGGTACCCGTATATAACGGTGCAAAATTCATTGATGAATGTTTGAGCAGCATTCTTAATCAAACATATAAAAACTGGGAGTGTGTAGTCGTAAATAATTGCTCGACAGATGGGACTGCAGAGATAGTTCGCAAATATGAAGCATTGGATCCCAGGTTTAGACTTGTTGACTATAAGGATTTTGTAGGACTGGTTCCAAACTGGAACAGGCTTTTCCCAAATATTTCTGATCAGTCTGTCTATTTTAAGGTAGTCCAGGCAGATGACTGGATCTATCCTGAGGCTATTGAGTTAATGGTTGATTTACTGGAACAATATCCAAGCGCCGGTATATGTTCATCTTACCGTATAGATGGTACGGAGGTCAATTGTGATGGATTGAATTTTTATGACGGCCCCCTTTTTCCGGGTAAGGAATTGCTTAAGAGACACCTGACAGGCGGTATTGATATTACCGGATCCGTAACTACTCCGTTGTTCAGGATCTCAATCCTGAAAGAACTTCCAACATTCCCCGATTTGTTTAATGAAGAGGAGTTTCATATTGACACCCGTATAGTATACGAAATGATGCTTCTTGCAGACGTTGTATTTGTCTTTAAAGTTCTTAGCTACACCAGGTGGCATGATGATGCTGAAACCATGCAGTTATGTGTCAGGTTTAATACTTTTCTTAATGGGGTAGAACAACGTCTTTTCAGGTTTAAACAGTTTTTTCCTGAACTGGAAAAAACTTATAAGACCCATCGCCACAAATATGCATATTTCCTCTTGAAGCAAAAAATAAGAGGGAATAAGAAGGCACTGGAATGGCATGCAAAATATTTGCAGAGGAAATTTTCAACTATGGATTATATAAAAGCAGGTTTAACCAGGAATGGGATTTCATATCGTTTTCTTTCACTTTTTAAAAGTTATCAGGGGCGGAATTAGGTTACATATAGTTATTTATCTCAGATTCTGAATGAATATTCGCATAGGCTTAAATAAAGCTCTCAACAGTCCCACTATAATGACATGGGCAAGCCATTTAACCATTTTCGCACATGGGTTACTGGTTACTCCTTTGATTATTATTATTTTCTCAAAAGACCAAATTGCGGTTTGGTATTTATTGCAAACGTTAGTAGGATTAGGATTACTTGCTGATGCCGGTTTTGGGTTTACTTTATCAAGAGCTGTCGCATTTTTTGTAGCAGGTGTTGAAAAATTGCCAGCTAACCGTGAAGAGTATAAAGAAAAGCTTGAAAACAGGGGTCAAATGAATCTGGAGAAACTTGCCTCCCTGTTTTCAACATCCTACAGGATATATCTTATACTGAGTATTATATTTATTATATTTTTTGCCCCCATAGGTATGGCTGTGATGTGGAATGTTATGAGTCTTAATGACCATAATCCCTATTTATGGGCTGCATATGGATTCACAGTAGCGAGCACTTTTGTGCAACTTCAAACAATAAAATGGGGATCTTATATGTCAGGTACCAAACGGGTGGCTGAATTGAAGAGGTTTGGGACTGTGATGGGGGTTGTTAGAATAATAGGATTTGCATTATTACTATTTTTAAAGGCCGGAGTACTGGGACTTAGTGTTTACTTATTCCTGGAGACACTGTACAGGAATATTTACCTCCGAATTAGAGTAATTAATTGGTTTAAAGCTAATAAGGTAAAAGTAAAGAACCGGCTATATTTTGACAAGGGAATATTCAACAGTTTATGGACAGCAACATGGAGACTTGGTCTTACTACATGGGGTAATTATTTCACGGTATACGGGACTTCTTTAATTATATCTCAGGTAAGCAATACGGCATTGATGGCTAATTTTTTATTTACACAAAAGATTCTCACTTTTGTTCAGAGGATTTCAGAGTCTCCCTTTTCAGCGAATGTCCCGGGAATATATATGCTTATAGCAAAAAAACAGATTTCTGATGTTAAAAGAGAAATATCCAAGCAACTTTTTCTTTCAGTTATATTGATGATTGGCGGATTTTCCTTTATCGGGCTTTTTGGGAATCCAATTCTGAGTTATTTTGATGTTGATATAAGATTTGTTCCAGGGTTGATCTATTTTGTTTTTGCACTGACCATTTTTCTTGATTCTCACTCCACTATGCAGGGAACTGTATACATATCCACCAATCATGTGCCTTTTCTTATACCAAGTCTTGTATCCGGATCCATAATGATATTGGTTGGTTTTCTGGTTTTACCTTATTATGGACTTTTTGGCCTGGTTTTGGTCAAGTTGCTGGTTGGCCTTGGGGTGAATAACTGGTATTCAACTTATCTCAGTCTGAGATTACTAAACTGGAACCTTCTGGATTACCTCAAAGACATCTCGTATAATGGTTTTGAATATTGGAGAAAAAGGATGATGCGAAATTTAAGGCCAAGCTCAGGAGTAATTAAGCAATAGCAAAACAATAAATATTCATGATTTATGAATTTCAAATTCCTCACATGCAGCCAGCGTTTCACAAAGCAATTCAATTTTAAATGTAGCTTTTCTTAGGGTTGAGTTATTAGATACTCGGATCAATATGTAATAGAATAATTGAATATATATTTTACATGAATAATTTTTTTATGGATGGTGTAAGTGTGGTAGTCTGTTGTTATAATAGTGAGGATCGTATCGGTAAGGTTCTGGAATATCTTATTGATCAGGATGTTGATGCATCTGTTAATTGGGAAATTATAGTAGTTGATAATGCGTCTACAGACAATACAGCTGAGCTTGCACGGAGTTCCTGGACCAGAAAGGATGCACCTTTAAGAGTTATCTTTGAGCCAAACCCGGGATTAAGCAATGCCAGGAATAAAGGGTTAAAAGAGGCAGCTTATTCCGTTGTCTCATTTATTGACGACGACAATTGGGTTGAGAAACATTGGATACAGAAGGTATTTAACTGGTTTGGCGCTAATGAAAAAATTGGTTTACTAGGTGCCCATGGCGAGGCTGTGATTGAAGGAAACATACCATTTTGGTTTGAAGAAAAACAAAGAAGTTATGCGGTTGGCCCCCAGTTTATTAAAACCGGGATTCAAAATAAGGCACTATATGGTGCAGGGTTATCAATTAGAAAAAAGGTATGGGATGAGTTAGTAATAAATGGATTCAAGTTTATCCTTTCCGGCAGGAAGGGTAAATCCCTTACATCTGGTGAAGATAGTGAACTTTGTTTAGCAGTCCTTCTAGCCGGCTATGAATTATTTTATGATGCAGACCTCCGGTTTTTTCATTTTATGCCAAAAGAAAGAATGAGCTGGAGTTATTTGATTAAATTGACAAAAGCTTTCGGAAGATCTGATCCTGTAATTAATATTTACCAGTCTTCTGTAAATTGTTATTCCGGTTATGATAAGAAAAAAAGAGAAAACAGATGGCTTGTTGCCTTATATTCCATTTATCTGTTTATCCGAAGTTGTCCGGGTTACCTTGGGTTACTATTTTCAAAAAAAGAAGGAAGATCGGAAGTTTTAATTTTTCATCGTACTAAATCCAGGATGATTGAAAGCTTCAGGCTGATTCCCGACTTCCCAAAACTTGTATCAACTGTCAAAAGTGGAAAATGGAAAAGTCGTAAAGCATTAGATAGTTAGTTTGATTTAGCGGGTTTAATTTTATTCTGGAAGCTCTCGGAAAATTTCTTAGTATAAAGCAAATGACTAAAAAGTTAATAATCTATTTTATCCTAATAAGTTCGACAGGCTTTTTTAATTTAATCTTTTTACCAAGCCAAATAATTTTTCTTGTTCAGTTTGGAGTTACTGGTATGATGTTGCTGTTTATAATTGTGCAGCATATCTATGGCAATATTGAGACTATTACTCATATTTTCAGAAATCAAGTTTTCTTGATTTTAACAGGGGTATTTCTAAGTATGATAATTGCCCAGGCGTATCACAGCCAAAACATCGGATTAACCCTTTGGGCACAAAGGGTTATGTATTATTATTTTCTCTATTTTTTTCTGCATTTTTTAAAGCCTGATATAAAAGATTTAGAAAGAATATTACTTTCTCTCGGTATTTTATATGCAGTATTCTATCTTGTTCAATATGCTATTTTTCCAATTGCTATTTTTGATGTTAGGCAAGTTGATTCCCGGGGTACGATCAGGATATTCTTACCAGGGGCATCATTTTTAACCTTTGCATTATTCTTGAGCCTCCATAGGTTTTACAGACAGAATGAGCTACGGTATCTGTTTCTGGTGCTTATATTCTTTGCAATATTGGTGCTTATGGGCACCAGAAATTTTCTTGCATCAGTAATTTTGGTTATTCTTTACAGCTTAATATTCAGTAAAATTATAAGATCAAGATATGTTATTTATTTCCTAATATTAATATCGATGATCCCGGTTTATATCTTATTCCAGGATATATTCGTGGGATTGATCGAATTATCTGGAAGCGAAAGTGAAGGATTTGAAGATAACATCAGGTTAAGAGCAGCAGCCTTTTTTCTAACAGATTTTTTCCCAAATAAATTGGCTTATATTTTTGGCAACGGCCAGGATCACGGACGATCTTTATATGGGATGCGTATTGCAGTTTATAAAGCGTATCATGGTTATTATCAATCAGATATTGGAATAATAGGGGATTTCTCTAAGTTTGGTCTGTTTTATGTAA
>PWMW01000290.1 GCA_003559095.1 Clostridiales bacterium
ATATTGGGTCGCTTCATGAAGATCCTCCTTGTCGAAATTAGTCGAAAAAATGATGCCAGCGTATGATTTCGCCGGAGCAAGCAGATATCCTTTACCTTTGTTAGTTTGACATTAATAGAAGACTTGGATATTGTTTAATCAAGGCGTAAAATAAGTTTCCAAATGCAGGGAGGCAGATTGATGAACTTCATACTTTTTAACCCCGATGAGATGCGGGCCGACACCTCTGGATGCTACGGACATCCTTTGGTCAAGACCCCCAACCTGGACAAACTGGCCGCCCAGGGCACCCGTTTTGAACAGGCTCACGTGACCCACACGGTGTGCTCACCGTCCCGCTGCAGCATGATGACTGGCTGGCATCCCCATGTCCATGGTCATCGTAGTCTCTGGCATCTGCTGCGCCCAGACGAACCCAATCTTCTTCAGTATCTGCACGATGCAGGTTACTACATACTCTGGGCCGGGAAGAACGATGTCTTCGCTCCGGAAACCCTTGAGCGGGATGTGGACCGCTACGGCAGCGCCCAGGGGAAGCGGGGATTCCGTGACTTCAAGATTCCCTTTGACCAGGACGACCCCCGGTATTATTCCTTCTTAATGAATGAAGCTGGCGCCTATGAGGATTCCGGTGATTACGCCAACGTCCAACAGGCCATAGAGTATCTGCAGAACAAGGATGATGATCAGCCCTTTGTCATTTATCTGCCTTTGAGCAATCCGCACCCACCGTACTGTGCGCCCAAAGGTTATCACGATATGTATGATCCAGCCGATATTCCGCCCCTGCGTCCCGTGCAGGAAGCTGGCAAGCCAGACTATGTCAAGGAGATCCGCAAGAGCCGCCGCCTGGATGAGATGACCGATGCCCACTTTCGCGACGTGCACGCCAAGTATCTCGGTCAGGTAACCTATCTGGATGCGTTGTTCGGTGATCTTATGGAAGCCTTGGCCGCCAGTCCCCATGCGGACGATACGGCCATTGTCTTTTGGTCAGACCACGGCGATTGGGCCGGCGATTATGGCCTCGTGGAGAAGTGGCCGGCGGGACTCGATGATACGTTGACCAGGATTCCACTGGTTATCCGTGTCCCCAACGGTGCAGAAGGTCACGTGGTTACAGAATCCGTGGAACATCACGATATTATGCCTACAGTCTTGGAGTTGGCCGGTATCCAGTGCCAGCACAGTCACTTTGCCCAGTCCATGGTACCTCAACTGCAGGGTGCTGCGGGTAATCCGGAACGAATGACGTTTGCTGAAGGTGGCTACGATCTGCCCCACGACTACTGGTGCTATGAAGGACGACCTGATTCCGCCGCGTTCACGCTGGCCAAGCCGGGCAACATCTATTACCCAAAGATTGCCCTGCAGAACGAACAACCCCACACCGTCTGCCGTTCCGCCTCTGTGCGCACGCAGACGCATAAGCTGATCCAGCGGACCAAGCAGTGTAATGAGTTGTATGATTTGGTGAAAGACCCACTGGAACTGAACAATGTCTATGATGATCCTAATTATGCAGCAGTGCGCCAGGAGTTGACCGATGCACTGCTCAACTGGTACGTAAGTACCGCGGATGTTACACCTTGGTACGAGAATCCCCGCAACTACGAAAAGCAGACTCTTTAGCTTGACGGTAGTTGCAGATGGCGGCTGGCTCACGGAATCTGCGGAAAGGAGGAGTACTTGGCGTCCACTTCAAAATGCTCATTGGGACGACGAACAGGAACCGCGAAACCCCGTCAGTTGGGATTTGCGTGACCATGTTCTCCCAGCGTTGCGCTTCGAGGAAAGGTTTGGAGTGGACACTTAGACCGGCCCGTGCAGACATCTGCCGCAGTACAAAACCGAAAAGGAGGAAGGTCCGTGAAAGGTAAAGTTTGGTTGTTGGGAATTGTCATGTTGTTGTTGGTCAGCTCCTGGGTTGGGGCACAGCCTTTCGGCGAGGCTCCCATGCTGCAGGAACTAGTGGCAGCCGGCGAACTGCCGCCTGTGGAGGAACGGCTGCCCAAGGAACCGCTGGTTGTGGAACCGGTGGAGGGAATCGGCAGATACGGTGGAACCCTGCGGGTATCTGGAATTCGCCCCGTTGGCTGGGGTGATGATCATATGGTTATGGATACATTCGCCAGCATGGTGATGCCTACCGCTGATGGCGGCGCCGTAGTGCCGCATTTTGCCAAAGATGTGCAGGTGTCGGAAGATGCCACCACTTGGACCATCTGGCTGCGGGAAGGTGTCAAGTGGTCCGACGGCCACCCCTTCACCACGGAAGATATTGTGTTCTGGTATGAAGATATCCTTCTCAACGAAGACCTCACACCGGCCATTGGCAGTACGTGGCGGGTGGGTCCCAATGTGTTTGAACTGAACGTCATTGACGACTACACCTTTGAGATGATCTTTGCCGGTCCTCGCCCGTTTTTCATCAATGAGTTGGTGCATTCGGGCAACGGCATGGTTAATGCCAAGCACTACCTCAAGCAGTTCCATCCTAATCATACACCTATAGAGGAAGTCCAGGCCATTGCTGAAGCCCAAGGGTTCCAGCATTGGTACGAGCTCTTTGGCAACAGGAATCAACGGCAGATGCAGGCTCCCTTAAATCCGGATGCGCCCACCATAAGTTCCTATCATTTGGTCGAGATCACGTCCGATCGACGGGTTTGGGAACGCAATCCCTATTATTGGAACGTGGATACGGCGGGGAACCAGCTTCCCTATATCGATCGCATCGAGACTCAAATCGCTTCGGATCGGGAAGTCATTTCCGGAATGATCATCAGCGGCGCTGTGGACTTTGCCGCCTTTGAGAACGATATCCGCAACTACCCTATGTACCGCAACTTTGAAGATGAAGGCAACTACCGCACCATTCTCTGGAGTGCCGGTTATGCCTCCGACGTGATCATCAACCTTAATCTCAGTACGAACAACATGCCCCTGCGGGAGATCTTCAATGATGTCCGTTTTCGGCAGGCTTTATCTCTAGGGATCGACCGTGATGAGATCAACGAGATCATCTACTTCGGTCGCGGCGTTCCCATGCAGTATACTGTTCTTCCCGGCAGTCCGCTGCATAATCCGGAGTTTGCCAAGGCATTCATCGAGTTTGATCCCGAACGGGCCAATGCTCTCTTGGATGAAGTGGGCTTGGACCAGCGGGGCCCCGATGGCTACCGATTGTTCCCCAGCGGGGAGCACTTCCAGTTCACGTTCGAGGTCTTTGACAGTGAAACACCCAAAGGCCCCAATATGGAGATCATCATTGAACAGTGGCGTGAACTGGGCCTAGACATTCAAATGCGCTACATCTCCGGAGAGCTGCAGGGTGAGCGGGCACCGGCTAACCTCATGGACGCCACGGTCTGGCACGGTGACCGGGTAACGGATGTTCTGTTCTTTGAAGCCCGTAAAATTGTTCCTATCATTCCGCACTGGGGTTCATCGGTGTGGCCAGCTTGGGAGCGCTATTTCCACACCCAAGGCCGCGATGGCGAAGAGCCGCCGGATATTGTCAAGGAACACTACAACAACTGGGCCCAAATGGTCGTCGAGCCTGATCCAGAACGGCGTTTGGAACTGGGCCGCGAAGTTCTTCGTTCCCAGGCTGAGAACCTGTGGGTCATCGGCGTCGTAGGCTTAAGTCCCTATCCGGTTGTGATCAACAACGATCTGCGCAATGTTCCTGAACAAGGGCTGTGGGTTTGGGATACGGCGTGGATGTCCGGTCGCTTCCCATCCACTTTCTATCTCGATCGCTGATCCTCGAACGCATCAAAACAGTGATATGACCAAGAGCCCGGCTGCATTTTGCAGCCGGGCTCTTGACCATCCGTGGTCTTTTCTCAGACAGGCTTCCGGGCGGCTGCCCGCCTTAGAAGAGTACATTCCACAGACCAAGGACTTCTTGTGAACGCCGCATTCATGGCCGTCTCCTGATAAGATGCTACCAAATCCATCATACTCCGACGCAGAACTAAGTTCCACCGTACTACGCCAAGGGGTGGATGTTACTTTTTCAATTGAAGAAGGTGAAATTCTTGAGATTTTTTTGCGCATAGCCCTTGACAAGGGCCGGGCTAGTTGATAAAATATAAGCTTTTTGACATTCGTGCAAGTTTGTGTTATACTACAGAGGACAAATGATCGGGAAAGGTGGAGGTCCATGATCAACACGAATGTTTTGGAGCAGATCAAACTGGACCTGGATGCCTGCATAGGCAAGCGGGTCAAGCTTAGAGCCAATAAAGGCCGTAAAAAGGTGGTAGAGGCTGAGGGTGTTCTGGAAAGCACCTACCCGAAGGTATTCGTGGTGAAGCTGGATGCTGCCAACGCCGTGAAGCGTATGTCGTACTCGTATGCCGATGTCCTAACGGAGACGGTGGAGTTGAGTGTGGACGACCATAGAATCGGGATGACGGAATAACCCAGGTAACTGGGTTATTTTTTTGCGACCACGAGCCGTTCGGCCGGCGGTCTTCGGCCTGGAGCCTGATATGGGACGAGCCACGAACGAAAACCGGGAGGCAGGGCAGGAAAATTCGCTTTAATGGGGAATACTGGTTAGACGAGGTGAGACCATGGGCGTAATTCGGGCGGCAGCGTATGGAAAGATCAATTTGACACTGGATGTCCTAGGGCGCCGCGCCGACGGCTACCATGAGTTGGCCAGCATTATGCAATCTGTGGATCTCCATGATGACGTTGAGCTGGAACTGGGACCCAGCGGTATTTCCCTTGAAGTCAAGGGCGATGCGACCGTTCCGGAAGATTCCCGAAATATTGCATGGAAGGCAGCATTGGCGTTCTTCGCTTCCGTTCAGAAGGAGCCTGCTGTAGCCATTACATTGACCAAACGCATCCCGGCAGCTGCCGGCTTGGCCGGGGGCAGCGCTGATGCCGCTGCTGTCCTGAGGGCCCTCAACACCTACTTTGGTCATCCCCTCACGTTGGCTCAACTGCAGACCATCGGAGAAGGTTTAGGGGCTGATGTTCCCTTCTGCCTGGTGGGCGGCACCCAATGGGCGCAGGGGATCGGTGAGCGACTGACACCGGTAACGGCCATGCCGCCATATGCTCTCTTGCTGGCCAAACCCGAGATGGGGATATCGACCCAAGAGGTGTACCGCAATTTGAACAGCGATAGTTTTGGTGATCACTTTACCAACCGGTTCTTGCAGGAGTTAGAACAAGGACAACCCTATGCAGCTCTGCGTCACGTGGGCAATGCCCTCGAAACAGTGACCCTGCCCAAGGTTCCCCAATGCCAATGGTGGAAGGACACCATGCATCGTTACGGGGCTGCTGCCCAATTGATGTCAGGCAGCGGGCCGACGGTGTTTGGGATTTTCACCGATGATGAACGGGCATACCGAGCTTGGAATGCCATCCGCCATCAAGGCAATGTATATATGTCCCGTCTCCACCACTGTGGTGTGAAACTTATGGATGGGGACACAGGAGGCTGCCAATGAAGATCGATGTGATTGTACTAGCTGGTGCCCGCAACAATGACAAACTTAAGGACGTCAGCGATACGCCCCACGAAGCACTGATCCCCATTCATGGCCGGCCCATGGTGGACTTTGTCTTCGAGGCTCTGCGCGATACGCCGGCTGTTGGGAGCATCGGTGTGGTGGGGCCAGAGGATCTGCGGCCGTACCTTGACCCGGATATGGAGCTGATCCCTTCCGGAGACAAATACATCGATAACATCATGCGCGGTGTCCGTCATTTCAGCGATCGGGACCGTATTCTCTTGGTTACTGCAGATATTCCATTCATCCATCGCCCTGCCTTGGAGGATTTTTTGGAACGCTGCGGCGATCGCACGGCAGATATTTACTACCCGGTTGTCTCCCAAGAGGCCAACGAAAAGCGCTTCCCAGGGGTGCGCCGTACCTATTTTACCGTTAAGGAAGGTACTTTCACCGGCGGCAATATTATGCTGGTGTCCACGGCGGCCATGGTTCGTTGCCAACCTACGGTGGAAAAGATTGTGGACTCACGTAAAAAGCCCTGGGAGATGTTCCGTCTGCTCGGACCTGTCTTTATTCTGCGGGCCCTGTTCAAAAAATTGGCTCTCAAGGATATCGAGCGGCGTGTGAAAAAGTTGGTCGATGTGGTGGGTGTGACAGTGATATCGCCATATCCCGAGATTGGAACGGATGTGGATAAGCCCAGTGATTGGGAGTTGGCGTGCCAGCAGTTGGCCAAAGAGCAGCCAGGGCGGAAGGAGGAACCGCAGTGCGAAGAAGTCAAAGGATAGCTGCCATTACCAAGATCTTGGTGGAGCGGCCTCACTATGTATTTTCTCTCAACGCCTTTGCCGAGCAATTCGACGCTGCCAAGTCCACCATCAGCGAAGACCTGACACTGATCCGCCAGACCCTGCAGGAGTTGCGAACGGGGCGCGTCGAAACCATATCGGGCGCGGCCGGCGGAGTTCGGTACATTCCCTGCCTCTCAGGGCGCCAGCTGTGGCGGCGCGTCGATGCTCTGTGTACGAAGCTAGCCGAGCCTAAGCGGATTCTGCCCGGAGGCTTCATTTATCTCAACGACTTGGCGGCATCGCCGGCGCTGTTGGCTGAGATCGGAGAGATCTTTGCCGTGCGTTTTGCGGCGGATGAACCCCAGTATGTTGTCACCATCGAAACGGCTGGAATTCCCATCGCTTTGATGACAGCTCGTTCCATGAACCTGCCCTTGGTGGTGGCTCGCCGCAGCAGTCGACCCACCGAAGGATCTGTCTTGACCGTGAACTACGAGTCCGGGTCGTCCCGCCGCCTCGAGACGATGTCTCTCAGCCGCCGGGATCTGCAGGCGGGTTCGCGGGTGCTCTTGATGGACGATTTTATGCGGGCGGGAGGAACGCTGCGGGGCCTGACCAATCTTATGGGCGAGTTCGACTGTTCGGTGGTGGGCAAAGCCGTACTCATCGAAACCCTAGAGCCGCAGAAGAAGCAGGTCCAGGAGTACATATCCTTGATTCAATTGGAAGAATTGGACGAGGAGCACCGCAGTCTGCGGGTAAAACCATCACCATGGATCGAGCAGCAAAGAGATGT
Source organism: Clostridiales bacterium (assembly GCA_003559095.1). Taxonomy (GTDB): domain Bacteria; phylum Bacillota; class Limnochordia; order Darwinibacteriales; family B1SED10-159; genus SLOZ01. The sequence continues at coordinate 7,074 of PWMW01000290.1, forward strand.
TGACGACCTTGTTTAATTCTGCTATACTGGTCTTTGTTAATGGGGTGTCGCCAAGCGGTAAGGCACAAGGCTCTGACCCTTGCATTCCTAGGTTCGAATCCTAGCACCCCAGCCATTTTTTGTTCAACAGCATGTACCCAGTATTGGGGTGTCGCCAAGCGGTAAGGCACAGGACTTTGACTCCTGCATTCCCAGGTTCGAATCCTGGCACCCCAGCCATCGATCCCAACACCTCGTCCATCGGCGAGGTTTTTTTAACATGTTTTGAGGTGCACCATGGATCGAGAACTAGCTCCTGGCATGGCCAGCGAATTGAAGATTATCGATGAACTGCGGCGGCGCAACCTTCCCTACCAGCATCGCGTCCAGATTGACCATTACGAAGTAGATATTGTGGTGGGGCGACGAATTATTGTCGAGGTGGACGGCTATGTTCATGCCGCCAAAGAGACCATAGAAAAGGATCAGCGCAAAGAACTCTATCTTCATGATCAGGGTTTTACTGTGCTGCGCATTACTGGCAACGAGGTGCGCAACCGCGGCCGCGTCAGGGATTTCGGCCGCCGAATTCAAGAACTGTACACAAAAGAACAATCGCCTTTGACCGTTCAGAACGCCAAACCTCTGACGCAGACCTTAGTCAATGAAGGCCTCTTGAAACTGCGCCAGCAATTAGGTGATGAAGAACTGGCCAACCGGCAGCGGGCAGCCGTGCCGCCCAAACGGAAAACGGGCCGCAAACAACAGGAGCCTGAAACCCCGGACAAGCAAGAATCTGACGAAGAAGTGTTCCGACGGTACCTGGAGCAGAACCCCGTCCACGACAAAGATACGGAGAATTAACGCTGCGTTTCCATTTGGCGGCAGGGGATCCTATGTGCATGCAGAACTCTAGAATGCTTGCCAATTCAACGAAAAAAGGGGTGATCGTGTGGCAGTGGAAGCAGCCGCAGTGATCTTGGCCGCTGGCCAGGGCACAAGAATGCGATCCAGTATGGCCAAGGTCCTCCATCCTGTGGGCGGCTTACCCATGGTGGCGAGGGTAGTGGCCAATGTCAAGAAGGCTGGATTGGACAGCATATACTTGGTGGTAGGACACCAGGGGGATAAGGTGCAGGCAGCTCTGCCGGACATTCCCTGTGTTGTGCAGGAACAGCAGTTAGGAACAGGCCATGCAGTGGACCAATGCCGAGAGGTTCTGGCAGGATTTAAGGGGCCGGTCTTGGTCACGTATGGCGATACACCGTTGTTTCGCCCCGAAACGCTGGCTGGGGTTGTGGAGTACCATAACCAACAGCAGGCAGCCGCCACCGTGATCACGGCGCACATGGAGGATCCCGCCGGCTACGGTCGGATTAAACGGGACGCAGCAGGCAGGGTTCTGGGTATTGTGGAGCAAAAGGATGCAACGGCCGCAGAACAGCTGATCCAGGAGATCAACACGGGCACCTACTGCTTCGATGGACCCCTGCTCTTCCAATATTTGCAGAGGATTACACCGGACAATGCCCAGGCTGAATACTACCTTCCCGACGTACTGCCGCTGCTCATCGCTGATGGCTACAGCGCAGCCGGTTTTGCGGTGGAGGACGCCCGGGAGTCCATGGGCATCAATGATCGCGTGCAGCTAGCGGAAGCCGAGGCTATTCTCCAAGAGCGCCTGCGCCGCCATTGGATGCTTCAGGGGGTCACTATGATCGACCCAACACAGGTATGGCTGGATGACGACTGCAGTATCGGCCAGGATACCGTGCTCTACCCCGGTGTTCATGTGCAGGCAGGGACAGTCATTGGCCGCGGCTGTACCATTGGGCCGAATGTCCGGCTGCAGGGAACCGCTATCGGCGATGGTGTCACGGTGGAGCAGGCGGTTCTTACCGAAGCCCGGGTGGGCTCTGAGACCACCATTGGCCCCTTTGCATATCTGCGCCCCGGAGCAGTCATTGGAGATCGCTGTCGCATCGGCGACTTTGTGGAGGTAAAGAACTCCACCGTAGGCGACGATACGTCGGCAGCCCATCATATCTACTTAGGTGATGCCCACGTGGGCCACGGCGTGAATGTGGGCTGCGGAACGATTACGGCCAACTATGACGGCAGAGTGAAGTCTAGGACCACCATTGAAGACGGAGCCTTTATCGGCAGCAACTCCTGCTTGGTCGCACCGGTAACCATTGGCAGCGGCGCCTTTGTGGCAGCGGGCTCCACCATCACCGAGGATGTACCTCCAGAGGGTTTAGGCATTGCCCGGGGACGGCAGGTGAACAAGGAAAGCTGGACAAAACGGAGGTCTCAAGGTGATCCTAAATAGTGCCAATAAGAAGCTTAAGATCTTTACAGGCAGTGCTAATCCCGATTTGGCGGCCAGCATTGCCAAACATCTCGGCAAGGATCTTGGCAAGTCCGAGATATCTCGGTTCAAGGACGGCGAGATCAGCCTCAAGGTACTGGAGACGGTACGGGGTCACGAGGTCTTTTTGATTCAGCCCACGCAAAACCCAACGGATGCGCATATCATGGAACTATTGATCATGATTGACGCCATGAAGCGCGCTTCGGCCCGGGAAGTCTGTGCTGTGATCCCATATTATGGCTATGCCCGCCAGGACCGCAAAACGCAGCCGCGCGATCCCATCGGTGCGAAGCTGGTGGCCAACCTGATTACGGCCGCCGGAGCCGACAGGGTCGTAACCATGGATCTTCATGCCGGTCAGATTCAAGGATTCTTTGACATCCCTGTGGACAATCTGCGGGCATTTCCCATCATTGCCGATTATCTGCTGAGCAAGAACTTTGCTGACAAGATTGTGGTTTCGCCGGATGTGGGCGGTGTGACCAGAGCGCGGGAGATGGCCGACCGTCTGAACTGTCAATTGGCCATAGTGGATAAGCGCCGGCCAAAGCCCAACGTTTCCGAGGTCATGAACATTATCGGTTCGGTAGAGGGCAAGACGGCCATCCTGGTGGATGACATGATCGACACCGCTGGTACCATTGTCAAAGCGGCCGATGCACTGATGAAAAACGGAGCAGCGGAGGTTTACGCCTGCTGCACCCATCCTGTGTTTTCAGATCCCGCTGCCGACATATTACAGGACAGCTGTATCAAGGAAGTGGTGGTAACGGACACTATCTTCCTGCCCGAGGACAAGCGGATCCCCAAAATGACAAGGCTGTCGGTGGCACCGCTTTTCGCCGAAGCCATTATGCGCATCTTTGAGGAACTTCCTGTAAGTCGATTATTTGACTAATTCGGTAAGACCTTGGTATAATAGACGTTAGTGTTATGGTGAGAGGAGGAGACGAATATGGCAGATTTTGTGCTTCAAGGTCAGCTGCGGTCAGATCTCGGCAAAAATGCTTCGCGGCGACTGCGCCGGGACAAGAAAGTTCCCGCTGTGGTTTACGGCCGGGGCAAAGATGGCGTGACGCTTACCGTTGAGGAAACCGACCTTCTGAAAGCTTTGAAGTCCCATTCCAGCCTATTGGATTTGACGGTGGATGGCGAAGCTCGCAAAGTGATCGTGAAGGAACTGACAACGCATCCCGTGAAGGGAACGTTCCAGCACGTGGACTTCTATGAGGTTGCCATGGACCGCGTCGTGGAAACGACCACCACCCTGTACATAGTGGGCGAAGAAGAGCGCGAACAAGATGGCGGCATCATGAACCTTGTCCTGCGTCAGCTGGATATTTCCTGCCTACCAGGGAACATCCCAGAATACGTGCAGATAGATGTTTCTGGGTTGGTCATCGGTGATACGCTGCACGTGAGCGACCTCAACCTTCCCGAAGGTGTAGAGGTACTGACGGACGCAGCCGAAGTGGTGCTTTCCATTACAGACCCAGCCCTTCTAGAAGAGCCTGAAGAGGAAGAAGAAGCTGACGAGATGGAAGAGCCCGCACTGGTCGGGGAAGACGAAGAAGAAGAGGAAGAGGAATAGACCGTTGGATGGGGAATGCACAGTGACAGCTGTGCGTTCTTTCTCTAACGAAGAGGAGTTTGGGAGCAGCAGTGAAGATTATTGCAGGTTTGGGCAACCCCGGCGATCGCTATGAAAGTACGCGGCACAACGCGGGCTTTTGGGTCGTTGATGAATTGGCCAAGCGCTGGAGCCTTGACTGCTCGCAGAAGAAATTCCAGGCACTGACTGCACAGGGTATCATAGCCGGAGAGAAGGTTCTGCTGATTAAACCGCAAACGTTCATGAATCGCAGTGGACAGGCGGTGGCAGCGGCTGCTGTCTACTATGACATCCCCGACGAAGATATGTTGGTTGTCTATGATGATCTGGCACTGCTGCCCGGGATGATTCGCATCCGACCGAAGGGCAGCGCTGGAGGGCACAATGGCCTCAAAGACATCATAGCGCATCTGGGCAGTCAGGAGTTTCCGCGTCTGCGGGTGGGGATTGGTCAGGCGCCGGAGTTTCAGGCCACGGCCGATTACGTGCTGAACAGACCGTCCAAAGCAGAACATGGAGTACTACAAGATGCTATACTGCAGGCGGCTGATGCAGCGGAGGTTTGGCTGCAGCATGGCATGCAGCACGCCATGGCATCGTTCAATCGCAAAATGCAGAACGGGGCTTTGCCTGAGTAAAGCCCTATTTGGCATGGGTACATTAAGGGGGGAGCCGTATGGCACTGCGCGGCCTTGTCCAATTATTTCGTCAATCCAAAGAATTTGCCGAGATCGAAAAACACATAGCTTCCAACCACGAACAGCTCTTGGTGGGTCCTGTGGGTTCCCAGAAAAGTCTGCTGGTGGCCGCTTTGGCGCGCTCACATCGACCGCTCTTGGTCATTACCTACTCGGCCGGTCAGGCCCAGAAGATCATCCAGGATCTGCAGCATTTGGCACCCCAGCGCAGGGTGTATCGTTTGGATGGGCATGAACTCTTCCCCCACGAAGAAGCTGGAACAGCCATCGATCTGAAGGTCAATCGGCTGCAGGCGCTCCACGGCCTGCGGGAGTCTGGCAGCATCGTCATAGCTCCCGTGGAAGGGATCATGGAGACGGTGATGGACCCCGCTGCCTTTTTCGGGCACCAGTTCACCGTGGACTTTTCGACGCGCCTGGATGTGGATGCCTTGGCCGAACGTCTGGTGACGCTGGGTTACGAGCGCGTCGACATGGTGGAGGGGCTGGGGCAGTTCAGTATTCGCGGTGGTATCGTGGACGTGTTTCCGCCGTTGGAGGAACACCCGGTGCGCATAGAGCTGTTCGACGATGAAGTGGACTCCATGCGCTCCTTTGATCTGGAGAACCAACGCTCCATTGCCAACATTGAACAGGTTCGGGTTACGCCTGCTGAAGAATTGTTCGTAACAGCGGCCATGGGGCAGCAGGTGCAGCAGGCTATCCGCGAAGCGGCGGAACGGCAGGCCCTAAGCCTAGAGCGTATGAAGCGCCAAGAGCAGGCCCAGAATCTTCGGGATCGGGTAGAACGCCATCTAGAACTGCTGGCCCAAGGAGGTACATTCGAAGGCATTCATCAGTACAAGCCGTTTCTTTTCGATCAGCAATCCATCATGGATTACTTGTCTGAGGACGCGGTGATCCTAGTGGATGAACCCAACCGCATTATGGACCAGGCGCGCGGAACGTATCATGATGCGGCGGAGATGATCGCAGCTCTGCTGGAGCAGGGACGGGTTCTGCCGCAGATGCGCGGGGCCTGGCTGGAACCGGATGAACTGGTGCACCGGGCCAAAGGGTTTGCCCTGCTGCACATGGCCATTCTAGGCAAGCGCATACCGGGCATGGATGAGAAGCTGCAGGTGCAGAACCTGGCGGCCAAGGCAGCGGAGCATTTTCACGGCAGCAGCAGCGCCTTTATCCAGAAGGTGAAGCAGTGGCGCCGGGCCAATTACCGCATCCTTTGCGTGGTGAGCACGGACAATAAAGCCCAGCGTTTGGCCGAGTACCTGAGGGAAGAGGATATCGCTGTGGACTACAGCGGTGACGTCACAAACCAGCTGAAGAGCGGTAACTGTGTGATCACCACTGGCAGCTTGGACAGCGGCTTCGAACTTCCCCTGTTCAAAATGATTGTCTTGACAGATTTGGAGATCTATGGGAAGCAGAAGCCGAAGGTGAAGGTCAAGCCTCCCGAAGAAGGTATGCGCCTCAGCCAGAGCGAACTGCAGGTGGGCGATTATGTGGTCCACGTGAACCACGGGATTGGCCAGTATCTAGGTGTGGAGACATTGGAAGTTTCGGGAATCCACAAGGATTATTTGGTGGTGAAGTATTCCGGCCAAGATAAGCTCTATGTTCCCACGGACCAAATTCATCTGCTGCAGAGATACATCGGCCTTGATGAAGGCAGCCCCCGACTGTCCAAGTTGGGCGGCAATGAGTGGAACAGGGTCAAAAAGCGCGTCAAAGAGTCGGTCCAGGAGATGGCTTCAGGTTTGATCAAACTGTACGCTGAGCGGGAACGGGTACCCGGTTATTCCTTTGCTCCGGATACCAATTGGCAGCAGGAGTTTGAGAGCGCCTTTCCTTACCAGGAAACCCCAGACCAGTTGTTGGCCATTGAGGATCTCAAGACGGATATGCAGAAAGACCGGCCCATGGATCGGCTGCTCTGCGGTGATGTGGGCTATGGCAAGACCGAGGTAGCCATTCGCGGGGCCTTCAAGGCTGTGGAAGAGAGCAAGCAGGTGGCGGTCTTAGTGCCCACCACCATTCTGGCACAGCAGCACCACCGGAACTTTGTGGAGCGCTTTGAGAAATACCCCATCAAAGTGGGAGTGATGAGTCGTTTCCAATCCACGGCTGAGACCAACAAAGTTCTGCGCGGCTTAAAAGACGGCAGCGTGGATATTGTCATTGGAACCCATCGGATCTTATCCAAGGATGTTGTGTTTCGCGATTTGGGTTTGGTGATCGTGGACGAAGAGCAGCGGTTCGGCGTTACGCAGAAGGAACGCTTAAAAGAAATGACCAAGCACGTGGATGTGTTGACCATGACTGCCACGCCCATACCCCGCACCCTGCACATGGCCATGGTAGGTGTTCGGGACATGAGCGTCATTGAAACCCCACCGGAAGACCGTTATCCCATCCGCACGTATGTTGTGGAGTACGATGATCAGGCTGTTCGCCATGCCATCACTCGCGAACTGGCCCGGCAGGGTCAAGTGTACTTTGTCCATAATCGCGTTCAAACCATTGATAGGATCTACCGTGACCTAAGCAACTTGGTGCCGGAAGCCCGCATTGCGGTGGCCCATGGGCAGATGGATGAGGCCCGCCTCGAACGGGTGATGCTGGATTTTTACCGCGGCGAATACGATGTTCTCCTCTGTACAACCATTATTGAGACGGGCATGGATATTCCCAATGTCAACACATTGATTATTCATGACGCGGATTATCTGGGCTTGGCCCAACTGTACCAGCTGCGGGGCCGGGTGGGGCGTACCAACCGCGTCGCCTATGCCTATTTTACCTATCGGCGGGACAAGAATTTGACGGAAGATGCCGAGAAGCGACTGCAGGCGATTAAGGAATTTACCGACTTGGGTTCTGGCATGAAGATCGCCATGCGGGATCTGGAAATTCGGGGTGCTGGTAACCTTTTAGGACCGGAACAGCATGGCTTCATTGCTTCCGTTGGTTTTGAACTGTACTGCAGATTGCTGGAAGAGTCCATCCAGGAACTGAAGGGTCAGGTGGTACAAAAACCGCCAGAACCGGTCATTGACCTGACGGTGGATGCATATATCGATGAAGACTTCGTCAAGGATCCGAAGCAGAAGATCGAGTTGTACAAGAAGATTATGGGCATTAATACCCGGGCCGAGGCCGATGCCCTCGTGGAGGAAGTCTTGGACCGCTACGGCGATCTTCCGGATCCCGTGAGCAATCTCATCCAAATCGCCCGAATCAAAGTGGAAGCGCGCCTGTTGGGCGTGTCCCAGATCCATTCCATGAACGAAATCTTCATTTTGAAGATGCTGGAAGGCATCAGTTTTGACCGCGAGGCCTATGCGGCTCTAGTACGGAAGTATCGCGGCCGGGTTGTCTATCAGCATGGGCGCATTCCTCAGTTGAAAGTGTCCGTGCGGGGACGGTCCGACAAAGAAGCACTGCAGATACTGCTGGATGTGGTGCGTGACCTGCAGCTGGAAGTAGCTTCATAGAGCTGCCTTTCGCCGGCTTGGGAAAGCAAAAAACCGTCCTGGAGACCTACTCCGCGGACGGTTTTTCCTTTGCTTGGCGCCAAAGTTCATCCATCTCCTCCAAGGACATCCCGTGCAGGTCCAGACCTGCGGCGGCGGCCTGCTGTTCCATGGCCTGAAAACGTTCCATGAACTTCTGGTTGGTGCGGTCTAGGGTCAGTTCGGGATTGGTCTTCACAAACCGGGCCACATTGACCACGGAAAAAAGAACATCTCCCAGTTCTTCTAGGACATGGTCTTGGTCTTGCTCCGCCAGGGCTTGACGAAGCTCAGCCAGCTCTTCATCGATCTTGGCCAGCGGTCCTGCCAGATCCGGCCAGTCAAACCCAAGCCGGGCGGCGCGCTTTTGCAGTTTTTCTGCTCGCAGCAGGGCGGGCAGCTGCCGCGGTACGGAGTCAAAGATGGAAGGCGGGGTCTCGCTGGTCGCAGCGTCCTGCTTTTCCTGACGCTTAACTGCCTCCCAGTGCTGGATAACATCTTCTGCATTGGCAGCCGTAGCATCGGCAAACACATGGGGATGACGGCGGGTCAGCTTAGCACAGACGCCTGCGATCACATCTTCCAAGGTGAATTGGTTCTGTTCGGCGGCGATCTGGGAGTGAAAGACGACCTGCAAAAGAACATCGCCTAACTCCTCCTGCAGCTGTGAACTGTGACCCGAATCCACAGCGTCCAACACCTCGTACGCTTCCTCAATGAGATGGGGTTTCAGTGACTGGTGCGTCTGTTCGCGATCCCAAGGACAGCCCTCGGGGGACCGCAGTTTGGCCATGATGGCCACCAGATCCTGGATGGATGCCAATGCTGTTCACACTCCTTAAATAAAAAAGCCTGCCAAAGGCAGGCTGCTCGTTACTTGGAAACCATTTCTTTCAATGATTTTCCGGGTTTGAAGGCAGGCACTTTGGTGGCAGGAATCGTGATCTCTTCGCGAGTGGAAGGGTTGATGCCCTTACGTGCTGCGCGGTCCCGAACTTCGAAGGTACCGAATCCTACTAGGGTAACCTTTTCTCCTTCGGCCAAAACATCAGAGATCGTGGACAATACGGCTTCCACTGCGTCACTGGCAGCCTTTTTGGTGACACCAGATTTTTCCGACACAGCTTGAATCAGTTCAGTTTTGTTCACAAGTTAGCCTCCTTTAAGTAATGATACGAGAGGGTTTCACGTTACTGTATATTCTCGCTATTTTGGCATACTCCTGCAAGGATGGCCACTTTTTCCCATGAAATCGATGTTTTTGCTTACTTTGGCAGGTTTTTGACGGGTTACATCTCGAATAAAGACCCAAACAGATGAATATGTGTGGGAATTTTTGGTTGGAGGGAGATTGTGCCATGGCATCCCGCAAGGTACAGCGCCGCAAGCGCCTGCTGTTATTGATCTTTGTTATTCTAGTGGCCTGGACGGCCATTGCCTTCGGCCGCAGTTATTACCGGAACTACCAAGCCCAGCAACGTCTTATTCAATTGGAGAGCGAAATCAAGGCCTTCGAAATTCGCAACGAGCAATTGGAGTCGGAGATCGAACGTCTGCAGTCCCCAGATTATGTGGAACGGGTTGCCCGTGAAGAGTTAGGCCTTGTTCGTCCTGGTGAGAAGCTGTACATTATCGAGGAAGTGAGCGGATCTGACTGAAAATATTGACACAAATTGGGTCGTAATGTATAATTAAGCTCAGCCGTGAGCCCTGCAATCGGCAAAATCCAAGAGGAGGAATTCATTTACGTATGTCTATTGAAGTCGGCAGTATTGTCGAGGGGAAAGTGACGGGCATTACCAATTTTGGCGCCTTCGTTGAACTGGGTAATGGAAAAACAGGTTTGGTTCATATTTCGGAGGTAGCAGATGCCTACGTCAAAGACATTAACGACTTTTTGAAACAGAATGACATGGTTAAGGTCAAAGTCATTAATGTCAGCGACGGCAAGATTGGTCTATCCATCAAACAGGCTGATCCCAATCGCAGTGCCAAAAGCACTGGTGGCGGACGCCCGCCCCGTGGAGGTGGCCATAACCGGAGACGACCAAGTCCTCTCGGCCTTGAAGACAAGTTGACTCGCTTTCTCAAAGATAGCGACGAACGCCAACAAGCTCTGCGTAAGAGCCAGGATTCCAAACGAGGAGGCAGGGGTGCACGGTAAGTTCACTGCATAGGACCGGGCTGTAAGCAGCGGGGTCTGTGCGTGATGCAAGAACAAAAGTATGCTGAGGAGCAATTTCCCAATACATCTCGCGGTTACTGCGGGATGTATTTTCGTTAGGAGGAGTTGTGGCGTGAACAGTCTTTGGCCGACACCGTCGGCAGCCGACGTGGAGACCGTCATCGAGCAGCTGGGCCGCAGGCCGCGGGGGTTTTTGGGTGTGGCCCGCCGCTGTCGCTATGGGTTTCCCCAGGTGATTGTGAACCATCCGGTGTTTCTAGAAGGTGAGGAACCCCACGTGTTCCCTACCTTATTCTGGCTGACTTGCCCCTACCTTAACAGATTGGTGGCCCGTTTGGAAAGCAGTGGACATGTGGCTCGCTGGCAGCAGTGCCTGCAGGAAGATGCCCAACTGGCCGCTGCCATGCAGCAGGCCCACGAACACTATGCACAGCAGCGGCGGGAGGTCGTGCCGGACGCTGTTCAGTCCTGCCTTGCCCGCAGTTATGCCAAGCACTATCGTGTGTTAATGGAAAGCGGTGTTGGCGGCATTCGCAATCAGGAGGGCATCAAGTGCCTGCATACCCATCTTGCCCATACATTGGCCGGTGGCCCGAATCCTGTGGGTCAGTGGACAGCACAGCAGATCCCAGAGTTGGACGGATGTCCCACGGGGCGCTGTGGTGAGGAGCGAAAACAGCCATGAGAGTAGCATCCATGGATATCGGGACCAATTCAGTGCGCCTGTATATAGCGGACCAGGAAGGAAGTACCCTCCATCGCATCTGCCAAGAACTGCGCATCACGCGCCTCGGTGAAGGCGTGGACGCTGGGGGGCGTCTGCGTCCGGAAGCTATGGAGCGAACAACAGCGGCCTTGGAGCACTATCTGAGTATCGCACAACACCACTCAGTGCGGAACGTCCAGCTAGTGGCCACCAGTGCGGTCCGAGATGCGGCCAATCGCCAAGAGTTCTTGGACATGGTGGAGAGGCGTACGCAACTGCCGGTGCGGGTATTAACGGGCGGTGACGAAGCACGGCTCTCCTTTGTGGGGGCCCTAGCAGCATTGTCGCCCTCCGAGCGGCCAGCCGCAGCATTGGTTCTGGATATCGGCGGCGGCAGCACGGAGGTGTTTCACGGCTCAGGTACCCAATTGCAGGGAGGAACCAGTCTGCAGTTGGGCGGTGTACGGATGACCGAGCGCTGTGTCACGGCCCATCCTTTACCTCCTGCAGACTGGGAGCGTTTGCAGGCGGCGGTCCGATCGGCGCTGCAGCCATTGCAGGCGGAGCCGTGGCCGGCGGAACTTCCGTTGATTGGCGTGGGTGGTACAGCCACCACCGCGGCGGCTTTGCTGCTGGGTTTGGAGACCTATGACCCTGATCTGATCACCGGTACGGCGCTCTCGCACCAGGCCATCGAGGACATGGCTGAGCGTTTGGCTGGAATGTCGCAAGCCCAACGGCTGGCCCTGCCGGGCTTGACAGCGGGTCGCGAGGACATTATTGTGGCGGGCTTGGTAATTCTCTACGGCGTCCTGGATGTAATGCAGAAGGAAACGATCACGGTCAGCGATGGTGATCTGCTCCAGGGTGTGCTGCTGGATGAACACGCAGCCGATTTTGACCGGTCCGAATAATCGCTCACGGAACATTGCACGCACCAAACTGCTGTCCGGAACGGCAGCAGCACCACAAATACGAGCGCAGTCGACGGTGGCAGCAGAACACCCAATCGACTGCTTTTTTTGGTGGGCAACGGAGCCAAGGTTCCCCAGTGGGTATCCAAAGGGTGGGTTGTTGGAAAAAAACAAGGAACTTTGTCGATTCTTGCCTAACCTAGGATTGTGTGCAAAATCCAAGGGGACGGACTGCAACCGCTGGCTGCGGCCACCGGACGTCCGGTTCCCGGCTGAAACAAGGTGAAACCCGTGAATGAAGTCTTTCTGCAGGCTAAATTCGTGCCACCGGCGGCGCGTAAGTCTTTGGTGAAGCGCTCGCGAATCGCAGATCTCATCGGTGAGCTTTCTGATGATGGTCTGTTCGCGCGCAAGCTCACCCTAATCTCCGCTCCGGCCGGATATGGCAAGACCACGCTTTTGACGCAGTGGTTGGCGGAAACGACGCATGCGGTGGCTTGGGTTTCTTTGGAGCAGAGGGACGCAGATGCCCTGCGCTTTTGGAGCTGCGTGCTCCGTGCTTTGGAGTCTGTATATCCGGACATAGCCCAAGCCACAGCTGGCCTGGTGGAGCCCATCAACCTCATGGCCGGAGGGACACCCATTGAGGAGTATCAAATACAGCTGCTCAATGGTCTGCAGGAGCTAGAGCAGCCGGTATGTTTGGTCTTGGAGGATTTCCATTTGACGGCCAACGCCGAGATCTGCAAAGGAGTTAGCTTTTTTGTTGAGAATCTTCCTGCTACGGTCCATTTGGTCATCGTCAGCCGCATTGACCCACCACTGAACCTGTTCCGTCTGCGGACGCGAGATCAGATCCGCGAAATCCGCCAGGGGGACCTAAGTTTTACCGCGTCCGAGACCGCCCAGTTTTTGCAGCTGGGCACAGAGGACGCTGTCTCGGACATAGAACTTCAGAGGATCTGTCAGCAGACCGAAGGCTGGGCCGCTGCTCTCCAGATTGAAGCTCTGCTGCGCCAAGGTGTGGGAAATCGGCGGACTTCGCACTACGACGACCGCCAAGGGACTCGCTTCATTATGGAGTTCTTCAAGGCGGAGATCTGGGAGCAGCTCCCTGCCGAACAGCGGCGATTCCTCATGCAGATCTCCATCCTCGAATACCTCCATCCGGACCTGTGCCGTGCGGTGACGGGAGCCGTCACCAGCGACGAAATTCTACACCGGCTCAACGAGAAAAATCTCTTTATCAGCGTCTATGGCGATCAGGGCTGGTACAAGCTGCACCAGCTGTTTCGAGATTTTCTCGGGGATCAACTGCGAAAGGAATGCTCCGAAGACCAGATCAACCGCTGGCATCACTTGGCCAGCCAATGGTTGGAAGAGAATGGGCTGCCAGTAGAGGCAATCAGGCACAGCCTGGCCGCCGGTGATACCGACGGCGTCTTGGGTATCTTGGACCGCAATGTGCACCAGATCTTTGTGGGGGGCCACCTGTCCTTGATTCGGCGCAGTCTGGCCGCGGTTTCGGAAGATACCATTTGTTCCTACCCTATGCTTGCCCTGTATTACGCTTTCACCTTGTTCCTCTCGGGGCAGGCACCGGACCTGGATCGATTGTTAGGACGACTGGGGGATCAAGGAACCCCGTGGCAGCGAGCCGTCACAGCGATTCTCCGTTCCGCCTTTTGTGTGCAGCAGGGGCGGGGTTCAGAAGCGGTGCTCCTGGCCGAACAGGCCATGGAGTCACTGCCGGATGATTCTGCCTGGCGCAGTCTGGCGCTGTTGACGTTGGCGAACGCCTACGGCCTTCAGAACCAACTGCATCTGGCTGGTGAGGCGTATGGCCGCGCTATGGAGCTGGGCCGAGACACCGGCATGCCATTCGTACAGTTCACGGCTGGCAGCAAACGGGTCCTTAACCAATATTATGAAGGCCGTCTCCACGAGGCGGTTCAGACAGGCCAGCAGTTAGCGGCCCTCGCCAAAGAAAACCGCTGCCATATGTCGGATCGGACCGCCTATCTGTTCTGTGTATTGGCATTGGTCTATACGGAGTGGCAGCAGCTGGACCGGGCGCGGGATCTGCTGTGTCAGGCGGAACGGATACTGAAGCAGTGCGGCAGCACGGTGGTCTTGTGCTACAGCTACTTCTGCTGGGCAGAGATGCTGGCAGCCGCCGGCGATTACCATGAACTCAAGGATACTCTGGAGAAGGTAGAAACACTGATCCTGCAGTATGCCATGCCTTTCTGGGCCAAGGAGTTCTTGTTTGTCTGGCACACCCGCCTGCGGCTTGCGGACAGAGAATCTCCGCAGTGGCTGGAGACAGCCCTAGCGGATCTGCAGGCCAGTGCTGAACGATTGGGGGATATCGACCGCCGGCTGCATATCATGACGCAAGTCCGTATTCTACGGAAACTGGACCGGTATGGGGAGGGCCTCGCGCTGCTGGACGACGCCCTGGCCCGCTGGCAGCAGCAGGGCAGAAAGGACCTGATAATCGAGGCCTTTGTTCAGCGGGCGGTCCTGCGGCAGGATCTGGGACAGCACGGGGAAGCTCTGGAGGATATCAGCAGGGCGTTGTCGATGGGCGAACCAGAAGGCTACCGCAGTGTGTTCTTGAACTATCGTCCCGAGGTCCGAACTTTGCTGCAAGCGGCCAAGGATGCCGGTGTTATGCCAGCGTACTGTCGGGAACTTTTAGGTGCTATGGCGCTGGATCAGGCCGAACCAGCGCCTTCTGGCGAGGCGGCGGATGTTGGCGGGGTCGAGGTTTTGCATCCCCGGGAAGTGGAGGTTCTGCAGCTCATGGCCCAGGGGCTGACGAACAAAGACATCGCTAACCGCCTGTTCTTGACGGTCAGTACGGTGAAGTGGCACAGCAGCAACATTTACGGGAAGCTGCAGGTCAAAAACCGCAGTACCGCCGTGGCCGTAGCTCGTAGTTTAGGAGTACTGACCGACGAATAAAATCCCAGTTCAGAAGAGGTCTTCAAACACTGAAGGCCTCTTTTTTGCGTTTCAAAGTCCTTTTCCCCGGGTCGTGTCTCGGCAATACCGTACTCGCGCCCATACTTTTACCATACCTTTGGTTGGTCTCGACCATACCGACTGGCGGCTACAATGGAGTCAGAAACAAGCTCGGCGGCGAAAGGAGGTCGGGACGTGAAGAACATCAGAATCCGATTACGAAGTCACGTAGGGGAAGAATGGTGGAGTTGGTTCGGCGGCTTGGCGGTGGAGTACCCCAATGAGCAGCAGACAGTGATCCACGGTCCCCTGCCGGATATGGCAGCGGTGTATGGATTACTAGAAAGCATTCGCAACTTGGGCTTAGAGATTCTCTCAGTCCGCATGGAAAGTGAATCGGGAACGTACGAGTTGAACTGCAGTGGAGAACCTAGTCAAGAGGAGGAGTAAGCTATGAAGGAAAGTGCATTTCAGAAAAAGATCGCTGATTTCGGAATGAAGATCGTAAAGAACAAAGTTTGGGTCATGTTGCTGCTGTTGGTTGTCGTGGGAATCAGCGGCGCCGGTCTGTCTTCGATGCGCATGGACAACTCCATGGAAGGACTGCTGCCGCAGAACTCGCCTGCCGTTGCAGCTAATGAAGCCTTTGAAGAGATCTTTGGCAAGCGGGATATCGTGTTTGTTTTGGTGGAGTCGGACGACATCTTCAGCCACGAAACCCTTACCTACATTGACAATGTCAGTCGGGACCTGGAAGAAAACCTGCCCTTCGCCACAGACGTCGTCTCGCTCACTCAGATGTCCTATATGGATCTTGTGGATGACACACTGCGGATCGAAAATCTCCTAAAGGATGGAGTTCCCCAGGACCCAGCTGCCTTAGCAGACATTCGCAGCAAAGTGATGAGCCGCCCTTCCTTGGTGGACATGCTGATCACCGCTGATGAGAAGGCCACCGGCATCTTCATTATCATCGACGACCTTCCGTCCACTGTTTACGCCGATGTGCCGGCCAGTTTTGACCCAGTGGATCAATCCAAGTGGGAGGCCAAGGACATCTTGATGCGTTCGGACGTCCATCTTCATCCGGGACCTGGACTGAACGCCATCGACAATCCTCCCAGTCTCTTGGCACCAGCCGTGGAGGTTATCTTGGACCGCCATGCCGTCCCCAGCGTTAGCACAGTGGCCACAGGCATGCATCTAGTGGACTTCTACGGAGATGTGCACCTCTACGAAACGGCCGGAGTACTAGTCATGTTGACGCTGGCCATCTCGACGCTGCTGATGGTATTCCTGACCCGCAGCATCCGGCCAGTAATTGGAACGTTTCTTGTCATTGTCTTTGGCTTGGTGACCTTGATCGGTCTTCAATCTTGGTTGGGTATCACGCTCAGTATGGTAAGCTTGGCGGTGCCCGTGGTTCTGATGATGGTCCTTTCTGTAGGCTATTCCATCCACATCGTCAATCATTTTAAGACCGGTGTCGAGCTGGGATATACACGTCTGCAGGCTGTGCGCTACGCATATGCTGAAGCTACTTGGCCCGTCTTCGTCTCGGCCTTGACCTCCGCCTTGGGATTCATATCCTTTATGCTGGTTCCCATTGAGCCCATTCGCATTGTAGGAGCAGCGTGCGCCGCTGGATCCTTCGTGACCTACATCATGGTCATCCTGGTTGTTCCCATTAGCTTGGCTGTTGGTCGGGATCGGGTCCTCCTGAAGGGTGGACGCCAAGGTCAAATGCCCGGATTCCAGAAAGCCATGGTCAACTGGGCAAACTTGGTAACTCGCAGACCAGTGACCATTCTCGTGTTGGCCGTGATTTTCATGGCTCTCATGGGTTACAACGCCCTTTCCATCCGGACCAATCCCGACACCATGGAGATGGCCGGTGACAAGGCGGACTTCATCCGGGACGCCAGGTATGCTATTGAGCGGTTGGGTGCTATGTACACGTATGACGTATTCATTGAGCTGCCGGAACCGGACATGGGCCGGACCAGTGCAGTGCTGCAGGCCTTTGAGCAGCTGCAAGCTGACATTCAGACCATGCCTGGCACGGTGAACACAGGCAGTCTGGCCAACCTGGTCAAAGAAATGAACTTGGTCATGAATGGGAATGACTTGGAGCACTATCAAGTACCGGCTTCCGATGCGCTGACGGCCCAATACCTTCTCCTCTACGAAATGGCTGGCGGCGATGGGTTAGACGGATATGTAGACTTTGACTACCAGCAGATGCGGTTGAATGTCCAAATCTCCCAGTTCTCTGGTGAGCTCTTTGAAGCATTCGAAGCCATTGAGACCAGGGCAGCCCAATTGTTCCCGCCGGGAACCCAGGTGAGCATTGTCGGGCAGATTCCCATGCTCTTGGAATCCGTCGACCTGCTGACCTCAGGTAACGTGCGTTCGTTGTTCACGGCCATCGCTGTTATCACGTTGGTTATGATGGTCGTCTTGAAGTCTGTACGCTTGGGTCTGCTTTCCATGATTCCCAATGCGCTGCCTATCGTAGCAGCCTTAGGCTTCATGGCCCTGACCGACAAGACCTTGGATTTCTTCACCGTGATGGTGACACCCATGATTCTAGGCATCGCCGTTGACGACACTGTCCACTACTTCGTCCACTTCAAAGAAGAATTTGACAAGCACGGATGCTATCTGGAGGCGAATCGTGAGAA
Organism: Clostridiales bacterium; assembly: GCA_003559095.1. Classification (GTDB taxonomy): domain Bacteria; phylum Bacillota; class Limnochordia; order Darwinibacteriales; family B1SED10-159; genus SLOZ01. The sequence continues at coordinate 24,708 of PWMW01000290.1, forward strand.
CTTCCGCAAGATCGGCCGGGCGTTGATTTTCACCACCATCATCATTGTGGCTGGCTTTGCGACCCTCACCATGATTCCGTTCGCAGGCTTCCAGAACATGGCCATCGTGGCAGGCTTTGGTATTGCCATGGCGCTGCTGGGAGATATGCTGGTGGCTCCGGCGCTGACCATGGTGTTCAAGCCCTTCGGTAAGACCATGGAAGTCCAGTCACAGGCACAGGCAAGCTTGATTAAAAAGGAGGCATAACCTATGCTGCGCAAACTGAGAATTGTATTGGTTCTGTTAACAACGGTTGTATTGGCTTTGGGAACGGGAACTGCTGTACTTGGGGGCACCGGCGGTGCCCCGGAGCTCACGGGTCGTGAGATCATGGATCGGACGCGGGCCTTGGAGTTGATTCGGGACATCACCATGGATATGGAAATGACCATCACCAACCATCGCGGCCAGCAGCGGGTGCGGGCCTTGACCAGCACATCCCTGCGGGAAGACGATGGCACGGAGTACTCCTTGATTCGCTTTACAGCGCCTGCTGATGTCAGGGGAACAGGGTTCCTCAGCATTCAAGACCCTGCTGGCAGCGATGAGAACTGGATCTATCTGCCTGCTCTAGGCCGGGAGCGCCGGATGGCGTCCGACGAGCGGGGCGGCAGTTTCATGGGATCCGACTTCACAGTAGAAGACATTTCCATTAATCTGGACGAGTATACCTTTACCACAGAGGGAACTGACACTGTGGACGGCACAGCGGTTTACGTAGTCGGTGGCGTGCCCGCCACTGCAGACATGGCGCGGGATCTGGATGTCAGCAAGCGCATCTACTATGTCTGCAGGGAGCGTTTCATTACGGTGAAGACCGAGACTTTTGACGAAACAGGAAACCTGGTGCGGGTGATGACCACCGGCGATTATCTGGAAATCGGCGATGGCCTCTGGATGCCCCAAGTGTCGGAAATGCGCAATGTGCAGGCCAACACCAGCACGAGGCTGGCCTATGACAACATCACAGTCAATCCAGGCTTCACGGCGGATGACTTCAGCCGCCGGCAGTTGAGCCGAGTTCGCTAACAGGAGGCAGATAGATATGCGGAAACAAACAGGTATCGTCGGCGTTGTACTGCTGACCCTACTGATGCTCTCGACCCCTTCGTGGGGTCGAGACCTCACAGTGGGCGGCAGCCTCACGTTGGAGTATCAGGTGCTTACAGAGTCTACACCGTATGAAGGTCAGTTTCAGCAAAATCTGCAGTTGGATCTCGGCAGCTTTGCCGGGAACACCAACCTGGTCGTAGGTCTTGATATCACCGACATCGAAGACGGTCTGCGGATTCGAGAGGCCTACGGAGAACTCTATACGGACAGCACCGACTGGATCATAGGCACTCAGTTCATACCTTGGGGTGTCATGGATGGAGCAAGTCCTACAGATGTTATCAATCCTGTGAACTACACGAATCCATTGAACAGTGACAATCGCGTGGCTGTGCCAGCTGTGCGGGCTCGCCACTATGTGGGCGATTGGGAATTGGACGGAGTTTGGGTACCCCGCTTCGAACCCCATGTGCTCCCCCAAGCCCTTCCGAATCACGACGTCCCGGAACTGGCGGTCAGCAATGGCGAAGTAGGTGTCCGGGTATCCCGGTGGCTGCCGGGTATGGACGCTGCCGCTGTGTACTACTACGGTTGGGATAAACAACCAATCATGCAGTTGGACACAGAAAGCCAGGTAATGAGCTTTGTCCACCAGCGATACCATATGATCGGAGCCAGTGCCACCAAGGACTTTGGAGCCCTGGTGGGCCGGGCAGAAGCCGCTTACTTTTTCCCGGAGTTGACCGACTCTTTTCTGCAATATGCCGTGGGATTTGACCGCTACTTGACCCATGAGCTCTTCTTGCTTGCCCAGCTAAACGGAGTTGTCGACGGTGATGAGAATCCCATGACATTGATGGCTTCCCTGCAGTACGAAATATCGCCGCATATGCAGGCGTCACTAAACGGCATCTATTCCATCACGGATCGGGATCTATTGCTGAACCCCAGCATCTCCTGGGATGCCGCTGATGGCCTGGAAATCGCTGCTGGACTATTCTTCATTGGCGGCGATGGGCCCATGGGTTCCCTTAAGCCGCTGCAGAATGCCTACGTCCGGGTCACCTTTACCTTCTAGGGCGGGAGGGTCCATGCGCTCCCCGCCCGCAGCAACGCCTGCCCGGCGGACGTCGGGTGGACAGGCCCCGTCAATATCCCGTGTTTAATAGAATGGAGGTGTGTTTCGATGAATGGTCTCTACAAGGTCCAGAAGAAGGATCTCACGCGCTGCGCAGAGGTTCTGGCCCGAGCTTTCTTTGACTATCCTATGTACCGATATGTGCTCGGAACGCAGCACAGTGTGGCTAGTATGCAGGTGGCTGCTAGATTTTTCGTCAACTACGCCCATCGCTATGGGCAGGTGGTGGCGCCCACTGCCCAGATTGAAGGCGTCCTCTGCACCATCGCATCGCCGAACCACCGCTTGACGGCGTGGCGGCTGCTCCGCTGCGGCGGGTTGGCCCTTTCCCAGCTGGGAGCTGAGGTCAGGGGGCTGTATGAGCAATACGATGCCTTCGTCAGTACCATCCATCGCAATACCATCACGGAACCTCATCAGTACATTATCTGCATTGGTATCGAACCGGGACGACAGGGGCAGGGATTGGCCAGCCGCATGCTGCGCCCGGCCCTTGCAGCAGCCGAGGCTCAGGGGCAGTACACATATCTGGAAACCCATAATTTGGAGAATGTCGGGATCTATGCCCGTTATGGATTTGCCTTGGCTGGAGAGTATCCCCTGCCCAACAGTGACATTACGGTGTATACCATGCTCCGCAGCCCAGGGGCCGCAGCAACCCTGAATGCCCAGCTGCAGATGGCGTCTCGCTGAACCTGGACCAAGATGCCTGCGGGCAGCGTACATGGAGCGATGACGAGAGATCAACCCAAAGATGGAAGAGCAGGAACCGCGCCAAACGGGAGCCGACACGGCTCCCGTTTTCGGATCCAAACAGAGAAGTTATGTGAACGGGCACCGCTATATACACGGGCCGCTCATCGTTCGGTAAGCGGCTCCGGCTGCAGCGGTGGAAGTCAAGCCAAGCCGTCCCGGTTCAAGGCAGCAGATTGCTGGCGATAGTACTGCAAGCCGAAATGCTGCAGATGGTCCAGGAGAAAGAACATGCCGCCGCCACGCCACTGGTTACCTTGGGCTAAGAAATCGGCCACGGCCCGTTGAAGGCTGGTGTGGCGCGGTGCTGTCTTGGGATCGACAGGATCCTGGAAAAAGATAAACCAGAGGCCATCATCGCCGCGGGAGGTCACGGGAAACAGATACAACTCCCGCTGGAACTGGACAAGGTTGTCCGAAGAGAGAGGAATAGCTTCCAGCTGTGTGTTGAAGATCCAGGAACTGCAGACGATGGCTTGGACAGGGGTTTCGGGAAACATCTGTCCAAAGAACGATGCGGCCGCTGTCATAGAGTCACGGCATTTTTCAAGCTGCATACCGCCACCCGCTGGAATGTGCATATCTATGACGGAATCTCCCGGCTGTAGAACGCAATCCCAGTCAGCTAAATCCAGTTCCATTGTGTGCTGCTGGGCGAAACCCTGCGGCGAAATGAGCTGACCCCTCACTCGGTTGGGTTCCAGTTCCAGTGCAGAGCGCCACGTGTCTTGGCCGTCCATGAATCCGGCTGCGTTGAAGGACAACCCATCCTCACAAAGCGCCACGGTCTGGTCCGTGTGGCGGTGGCGATAGACGCGCACGGGTCCAGCGAAGGACTTGATCATATACTCCATGCGCCCAAGCCGGAACAGCCGGCCCGCAGGATAGTGGCGGAGCCAAAAGAGCTGCCGCAGTGGTATGCCAACACCGCCTGTCATGCGTTTATAGTTGCCAGCGAAAGAGGCGATCTGTTTGCAGGTAGCTTGGGTAATCTGGGTATCCACGCCCAACTGTTGATGCTTTTCCGCCACCAGGGGCACCATAGACCCTGCCACGATGAGATAAAAGGCACCATGGTGTTCTCCCAACCGATGATCGAGACTGGGCCACTGCCGCAGCGACTCATAGTCTGTATGGCTAAAGAGCAGATTGTGGCAGTGCCAGGCCAGTTGGATGAGGTGCTCATCTTCGACGATCCGCTGCCGGATCGCTTCCAAGGTGTGCATGGTATCCGCATCCAGCCCGCAGATCCGGGCATTGTGGGCAAGACCTTCCTTTGTGAGAAAGGCAGGCAGGGGCCGCGGGCGCGACGAAAGAGACGTGTCCCAGTACGGTCGCAGGGCCTCGGCGGCAGCTGCAAGTTCTAGGTGGTTGATGGCTCGTTCAAAGGACAATCTAGCTCACATCCTTCCGTTTTTTCAAGGAGCTGCAGTGCGGCAGCGTAGTCTTGGGCCGTATTGACATTGAAAAAGGATAGTCCGTCGGGATCATGTATCTCCACAGCCGATTGCGGGATTTCCCGTACCGACACCAGCGGTAGGAGTTGGCCCACCTTGTACTCGCCTTTTTGCAGCTGGCGCAGAATAGGATCCGCACAGCGGACATCATAGACAGCGCACAAAGGCTCCAGAAAGCCATTGTAGCGCGGTACGGTAAGCCAACAATCCCTCGACGCATTCACGATGTGCTGCACCAACGGCGGGCTCACAAACGGCATGTCGCCGCCAACTACAAACGCCTTCGGCGTGGTTACCGCTTCAAGGCCGGCATGAATTCCCACCAGAGCACAACGCGGATGCTCCATCAGACGGTCCGAAACAACCCGGATGGGCAGAGCCTGATGTTGATCGGGATCGCGCGTCACTACCACCACTTCCTGGAAAAGAGACGTCATCTGGGCGATGACGCGCGCCAACATCGAAGTATGTCCAAAGGGAAGCAGAAGTTTGTCTGCGCCCATGCGCCGGCTTTGGCCGCCAGCTAAGATGACGGCAGATGCATCCAGAAACGGTTCGGACATGACCGCACCCCATTCGTGTCAGAATATACACATAGTATATCACAAAAGCTTCGCAACACAACGAGTACCACAACATGAGGCCGCAGGGAAAAACATAAAAACTAACTACAGAACAAATAAACAGAAAAAATAAATTTATCAAAATAAGTGCAGAAAAAACAAAGGAATTGGCGTTTTCGATCTAGAAACTAAACTGCGGTTATCGTTATGCTGGTCACAATTGCAATGAGTTTTGCGGGAGTTGACGCAGCCGTGTCAAAATCAATCCTGATAAATACCAGTTGAGAGGTTTGGCTGATTGGGAGCTTATTAAGAAGACTTCCTTTTATGTGAATAAGACAACAATTTGTCGAGTGCCCGGTGGGGCCCGACGAAAGGTGGTGTCTGCTAACATTGATAGTTATTGGCC
>PWMW01000378.1 GCA_003559095.1 Clostridiales bacterium
GACGCAAGGATGGCCTGATCGTGGGCTCGCAGCAGCACGGCCTTGGTGGTCGTACTGCCCACATCCAATCCCAGGATGCAGCGGTCCCCTGCCTCGGCCGCAGAGCGTTTGGCATCGTGGAAAATCACCTTGTGGAGATGCTCCTGGAGGGGAGGCAGGACAGCGAAGGAACGTGTCTTCGCTCGCAGAACCGATCGGCCGGGCACCGTCGCCAGCTGCGTTCGGGCCCAAAGCGCGGCTCCCAAAGCCTCAAAGCAGCCGGCTTCTTCCGGGATGACCAGCGTATCGACGCGCTCCTGCAGGAAGTGAGCCATCCTCGCGTTCTGACTGGTGCCGCCGATCAGCATGGTCCGCCGCGCGCCGCACATGCGCAGCAGTTCTGTGATCTTGTCGGCCATCATGAGCGACAAACCGGCCACCACTCGCGACTTGGGCTCGCCCTTGTTGAGGGCATGGGTGCAGTCGCTCTTGCAGAACACCGAACAGCGCCCCGCAACCAAATGGGGATGTTCCACGTCGGCACAAGCCGCAGCCTCTTCGAGGCCTAAGCCCATCCGTTGGATCTGCTGCAGGTAGAACTCGCCGGTGCCGGAAGCGCATTTGTTGCCGGTGTAGACTTCGGCAATGCGCTGTTTGGCATCGACTTCATAGGCAACGAAGATCTCACCACCAGCACTGACAATGACGTCGATGGCTGGATAGCGGTTGTGCACAGCTTGGTACGCCCACTCCACCGCTTCGGGTTCCGCCAGTGTCGGCAGTTCTACCCGATCCTTAAACGATCGGCCGGTGATGGCGATGTGACGGATGTGCGCGAACTCAGCAAGCACATCCAAGAATGTTTCCTCGGTACGACCATGGTGCGCGCGTCGGACCGACTTTAGGAGCGTGAAGCCGTCGGCTGTTGTCTCAACTTCAGCGGCGCTGATGGTGGACGCGCCGACACAGATTCCTACTGAACGCATGGAACACCTCGATAGTATTAATTCTCTTTATTGTAGCAGAAGTGCCTCCGCTTGTCATGTACAATGCAAGAGTAAACTCTATTATGCAAAAAAGACAGAAGTCGCAGTCTCTGGGCCGGGTTCGATTTTTTCGAGCTGGACAGCTCTGAAAATCGTGAAGCTTCGGGACAACAGCGAGACATTAGGCAACAAACGATCTCATTGTTGTGCAGCCCATCGATGGCCCCTCATTGCTCCGCAGAAGCGGAAGGGCAAGTGCACCATCTTCCAGATCAGGGCGAGGTTCTACAATACAAGTTCGGACAGACTTCCTCCCACGGTGGTGGCTCGATGTTATCGGCGGCGGCCTCCCGCAGATTCTTCAACCCGGACATTTTGTAGAACTCCACCGACTCCATTGGCTAATCATCCACAGTCTGACCGGCACCGGAGATCTCATCACCGGAACGCAAACCGGTGCTTTCCATGGGCGGCCTCACCGATGCCCATAGTGAACTCCCGTTCCTCATTGTCAGTCATTCTTGGACGAACCGCCGCATACCTTAGATAGTTATGGCTGGACTCATCGAAAGACCCCGTTAGCCGGCTCCTGGATTGGAGCGCCACAAATCGTTCTTCGCTGGAGGGCGATGGCAGTGCCGAGCCCTCCTGGAACTTCCACAGCAAATATTGCAGTTCGTGTTGCGCGATATACCTGGAACCAGATGATTCTTTCCAGGGGGCAGATTCACGAGGGCCATTGGCCACGCCTATAGTTGTGGTTAGCATTTCGTTGGGCCCACATTGGACCTACATTCCGGTCAACGGTTTGGATTTCAGGTCGACCACAGGCAAAAACGCTCAACAGACTTACCCAAGAACAAAATAGGGGCCCAGAAACCTAAGCCTCTGGGCCGTTTTTGCGTGTCGTATGGTTCTTGAGGTGGACAGGATAGGATTCAGCTTGACCTGTATCCGTTAGGCTTGTTGCCGTACGGAGAAACTACCGCACCAGCGAACTGCCCTCACCGATTCCGTTTTCTTCAAAGAATCCGGCCCTTGCCTCAATCAAGTACTTGTAACGCCCATCGGGGGCAAATTCCTCCGAAGCGCCTTCACTAAAGCTGCGAATTTCCTTGAAGTCCCCGGCATCTGCGAAAAAAGCAATCTCAATGGGAGCCTTTAGATCCCGCACCTCAATCAGCGATGTTGCCGAAAACGCAGTTGAGACAAACAAGACCGTTGTATTAACTACTTCAGCGTCAACACCATTGAATCCACTGAATTTTCCTTCGAAAAGACTGGCGTCCTTGACCGTCAACTCGATTTCATCACCCGCCGCCGTTTCGATGCGCAGCGTCTCATCGGGCAGATTACGGACGGCATCTGTTTGTGTTTCAGGGCTTCGCATAACTAGAAACAACCCCACAATCACAGCAACAACGACAATGGCAGCGACCGGAATCAGCAATTTCGATTGCTTGGCCTTTGGTTTTTCGGAAACAGACATTCTATACTCCTTTCCTTGATTCACTCCAAAAAAACGGATCTTTTCTAGAACTTCTATACTATATTATATTCTATACTAAGTCATAATTTCCTTTGTTTTCTGGAGAACCATCGGGAAGGTGGGGTATACCTTGGTGTTCGCGGGAACCATCGCAACAAAAGAGCCCTGGAGTATTATCTCCAAGGCCCGTTGCTCCTGCATTCGGTGCAAGATATCGCATACCGTCATCTGCCGTTATGAGTATTCCGCTGCATCTAGGCCACTGTGTTGGTCGAAAACGGCTAATCTGTCAGACTAGTAGGCCGTTAACGGAGCGCCTACGCCTGGCGGATGTTGGCTCCTTGGCGTTCGCTAAACCTTCGGAATCGTCATGTGTGGGACTGACTTCTAACCCCCGACCTCGAGTGAACCTGATCATTGCGGCCAAACGACTTCTCCCATTCGCTCCGTTGGAGAAAGCAAGACAGCGGTCTTTTGGGCGAGATAGTAGGCTGAACCTCTGTGGGTGTTTAGCCACTCTTGGATAGCAACAGCAGGGTCAGCATTCCAATCAGCGTAGATAGAGCGACCCATCAAGTCAACACGCCGTCCCACATAGTGAGGTTGATCAACCGATTGTCCGAACCTGGAATCGCCAAAATCCGCATTCTTCAACCGCCTAGCGCACCAGGGTCGCTCTGGGCGATAGGCGAAGAAAGCGTAGACGTCAAAGTCATTGATCCCGGTTGTCCCATTGGTCATATGAAGGGCAGCCCCTTGACAGAATGCAACAGCAATCAATCGGTCCTGGTAGTGGCTAGCCCAAATAGGATTGCAGCGAAGGAAGTCGTCCAAATCAGCCAGTACAATTTCAGCAAGCCGCTAAAGGTCCTGCACTCTGATCCTATCATACGAGCGACCGTCCCGTCCGGCGTTACTCACTCACGCCGCATCCTTTCTTGTTTTTTGCCTGCTTGATCCACTTGTTTGCAAAATCATTTCGGCAGAGCATTCCGACTCATCCGCAGTTGTCTTGGGCGGCGAATGTTGTGGTTGCAGCTCATCTATATGTATGGCTCCTTCGTTATGCATCAAAGCACAGACGGCCCTGTTCGGACCGTCCAACGACTGCCTTATTGCGTTCGGTATTTGCGGATGAGAGTCCTGCCTGAAATGGGAGTAATAGAAGGTTGTTGAAGGGATGGCTCACCCGAGAACAGAGCCAGCCACAATCCTTCCGATGGCTCCGACGTCGCTGAGTTCCCTGAAGACTTCTTCTGTGCGCGGTTGCGGCGGTATGCTTACGCTGCCTTTGGTGGCATAAATCGGTTGACTCGAGCGCACTGCCAATGGCAGCCATCGACGCCTCGGTGGGTGCGCCATGGAGAGCAACCATGCAACCAAAGAGTCCATGCTATTTCAATACCGAGAATCATCCTTCCAGCAACCATGACGACTTTTTGATTCGAATGCTACAGGGGTTTCAGGGGTATGACAACTCTGCTAACACAATGGGACAGCGAGAGCTTGCATGGTGAGCCCACGATGGCAGCGGCCTAGTTATGGGGTTTGCTGGAAAACCCGATGGAGGAAATCTTTCGGCGAACCCAAAGCAGACCAGGCCTGGAGTCAGTGCCTCCAGATCTGGTCTGCCTTGGTTGTGCAATACCCCGAACGCCAATAGACGCAGTGACTTCTGGGCTCGCTCACGCTTTGGTGTCTAACTGGTTGGTGGCTCCCAACGCTTCGCTAGACCTTGTGTCAGTCGGTCAATAATCACGGCCAAGATCACAACGCTGATGCCTGCCTCGAAACCTGCCCCGACATCAATCCTGTTAATCGCACGAAGCACTTCGTATCCCAAGCCGCCGCCACCGATCATCGAAGCTATGACAACCATAGCCAGGGCCATCATAGTTGTCTGGTTCACACCAGCCAAGATAGACGGAACCGCCAACGGTACACGCACTTCTTTGAGCAGCTGCCAGCGCGTCGCTCCGAAGGAAACTGCTGCTTCCTGCACTTCATCCGACACATGTCGCAATCCCAAGTTCGTCAAACGGATCACCGGTGGCAGACTATAGACGATTGTGGCCAGTACAGCGGGCACCCGTCCCAGTCCAAAGAACATCAGCGCCGGGATCAGATACACGAAACTGGGCATGGTCTGCATTAGATCCAGCAGCGGCCTAATTAGACCGGCAATAAGGTTTGACTCCGCCATCAATACTCCAACTGGAATTCCGATAACGATGGATACAATCACTGCCGTCAAGATAACCGACAGAGTGACAACTGCAAGCTCCCACATGCCAAATAAGCCGATAACTAATGGCAAAGACATCAAAACGACTGTTGTGAGAATGCTCTTGGTCGTGAACCAAGCGAGTCCGCCAATCACCACAATATACAACCACCATGGCAGCGCCGTCAAAACATCGTTCAAGAACAGTAATAGCGTTAGGATTGTCGAAGAAATTCCGTCGAAGAGTCCCTGGAACGTATGAAGCATCCAGTTCACGAGGTTGTTGATTGGTTCAGCCACACGGTACTCCCATTGTTCTGGAAACAAAGAACATCACCCTCCCTACCTTAGACGATTCTGAATAGCACACGATCGTGTCTATCCGCTCGTCGAAGTCTTTTTCTTGTTGGCTTTCTCCAGTTGAACCCGTTTGTCTTGGACGAACCTTGCAACGTACTCATCGGCAGGATCTGCCAGGATCTCGTCGGGAGTGCCCGTCTGGACAAATCTCCCTTTGCGCATAACGGCCATCCGATCGCCAAGTCGCATTCCTTCGTCCAAATCATGGGTGACGAAGAAAATCGTTGTCTTTACACTGGCTTGCAGGTCCACTAACTCATCCTGCATTTCGCGCCGAATCAGCGGATCCAATCCACTGAACGGTTCATCCATCAAGAGTACCGGAGGATCGCAAATGAGGGCGCGGGCAATTCCCACACGCTGCTGCATCCCACCGCTCAACTGCGCGGGATAGTAGCGCTCAAACCCAGTCAGGCCGACCCGCTCGATCCAATGCATCGCACGCTCATAGCGTTCCGGCTTGGCTATGCTCTGCAATTTGAGACCAAAAGCCACGTTGTCTAGCACACTGCGATGAGGCAACAAGCCATAGTGTTGAAATACCATGGCCACCTCTTTGCGGCGAAATTCCGTCAACTGTTTGGTGTCTAGACTGCAGACATCCCAGCCGTTGATCTTAATGTCCCCAGAGGTAGGTTCAGCCAATCGCAGTAGGCATCGGATGAGTGTGGACTTCCCACTACCAGAAAGCCCCATGACCACGAAGACTTCGCCCTTCTTCACCGAGAAACTCGTGTTTCGAACGGCCACAGTGTCCTCATCGGAATCCTCTAACTGCTTGAGGCGTTCTTTATCTTCCAAATCAATGCTGCGTTCATCACTAGTGAATATCTTCCAAAGATTCCTTACCTCAATGGCATTTTGCGGTTCAGCTGTTCCACTCATAGTGGCGCTCATCTCCCTACAAACCGCCCGAGCGCTCCTAACGAGCGCTCGGGCGGCTAACTCAAAGCTTCAAAAACTCCGCTGCAGCCGAACACGTTTTCAACGCTGGCTGCTATTGCTGTGCTAAGGCTTCCATAACTCGCTCTGTCACTTCCGGTGCAAACACCCACTCCGACCATACATCACGATAGTTGTTCAGGAACCACAATGCTGCTTCCTCCGCCGATGCATTTTCTGTTTGCATATAAGCGAGAGCCTCATTGGTCTGTTCAATGGTCGTGTTGTAATTGGCCAGGAAGCTTGTCAGCAGTGGCGAGGTCGCTGGCAGATCGGCATTGATAAGCACTTCAACACGAGTCGCTGGATAGGCCGTGGCATAGTTCTCACGCCACTGCTCTTCGTTATACGCAGGCTCTTCGAGCAGAGTCATATCAAGCAGGCCGATAACCCAGTTGGGCTCCCAGTTATAGGCAACGAAAGGCTCACCACGCTCGTAATACCGCATCATAGCAGCACCAAGAGCAGCGTCGGAACCCGTATCGAACGAGTTAAAGTATTCGTCAAGTCCGTAGGATTCTAGCTTGGCGTTGTTGATGTCATGGGCTCCCCAACCTGTTGGTGCATTATAGAACCGCCCTTTGTTTGGGTCTTCAGGATCCGGGAATAGTTCAGCGTATTGCGGCAGATCAAGTACCGATGTAAGCTCTGGAGCAGAAGCCTCGATGCCTCGTTCAGGGTCTCCTTCGAGCATGTACGTTGGAACATACCAGCCCTGTGGGGCGTCTGGGAAGTTAGAACCTAACGAAATCACATCGCCAGCCACGTGCGCCTCATACATGGCCTCTAGCCAGTTATCCACCCAGCCTTCCATAGTTACGTCAACATCGCCGCGCCGGATACCCAGCAAGATCGGAATGCTTTCGCCAAACTGGAAATCGACGTCATAGCCATAGCCGTGTTCGATGATGAACCCAGCGATGCGATTGTGAACCTGAACGCTATCCCAACTGAAGTCACCGAATACGATAGTCTCTGCGGAAGCTCCCGCTGTGAGTCCGAGCATCAACACCATAACAAATGCCAAAATTGTCGTTCGTCGCATTGTCTTTTTCATGATTTACCCCCATTTTGTTTTTTCTCAGGTGCTCTCTGTCATCGCAGTGCAATGTTCTAGCACCGTTACACGCGTTACCCTCCCTTTCCATGAAGCCAAATGTACATTGAATCAGTACCTCTTTTAAGTTTAGCAGTCGTTTTACATTACTGTCAAAGGCGGTATGATCCCCTCAACCATCATTTTCAAGACAAAAGGGGACTGCACATTCGTCAAGAGGCGCAGAGGGACAGAGGCTGGAACATAGTTTGATATTCTCGGGATTCCTGCGCTTAGTTCACAACGTTTGGATGAGAACCGGTTTGTCAGGACCATCGTGGGTCAAGAAAATGCGGTCATACGCCAAGGAAGACGCGCATCCCTGCAGTAATCATCCTCAGTCATTTGGATTCTGCGTGAATGGACAGGATCCACCCGGGAGGTTGGACCCATGTACCGCCGGCACCGCAGCCTTGCAGCAAACGTCCTCTTCGTGTTACACTTTTTGTGGATACACCGAAACTTATTCACAGCGTGTCGCCGGCTCGCGGCGGCTGGATCCGCTCAACTTGGAAATACCCATTTCTTAAGGGAGGCTGTGTTTTGGACATCACAAAAGCTATGGCGCAATTTGAACAAAAGGGCTATACGGTATCCTACTTCGACCGTGCGCAAGCCGCAACCACGTACTTAGATACCGTGATTCGTCAGCAGACCGTGGGCTTTGGTGACTCAGCCACATTGTCCGATATGGGACTATTCCAGGTACTTCGTGCTAGAAACGAAGTCTTTGACCCCCAGAACCGTCGCAACGGATCGAGTTTCCTTAGCACGGCCAAACAATGTTTGACAACCGACGTCTATCTTACATCGGTCAACGCATTGTCAGAAACAGGAGAACTCGTGAACATTGATGGCACTGGCAACCGTTTGGCTGGAGCCTTGTTTGGTCACGAGAAGGTCTTCTTCGTAGCGGGCACCAATAAATTAGTTGCGACATTAGACCAAGCCATATGGCGGGCCCGCAATGTTGCTGCTCCCAAGAACGCCAAGCGATTGGGACTAAGAACACCCTGCGCTTCAAGGGCCGATCGCTGCTATGATTGCTCCAGCCCCGATCGCATCTGTAATGGAATGCTGGTTCACTTCAAAGCCATGGATGATATGGACATGGAGATTGTCTTGGTCGATGAAACTCTGGGTTTCTAGAACTACCGCACTGATGGTGTTGTTCCACAAACCCGCTGCCATGGAATATTCGGCAACCGAGGCTGCCTTGGCCGCCCGAATCGGCAACCTGGAACCTAGACCAACATGCGCCGACTCGCAACGGATGGAAATGGACTGATGCCGAACAAGCGGTCAAGACGTCGTCCGAGTAGGTTTCACCAGTCGGTCGTCTGCGGGCGACCTGTCACATGCAGTATTAAAGACACCAACTAAAAAGCTGGTCCAGCCACTCGAACGGCTGGACCAGCTTTTTGTCTTAGATTCTCGGAACCGGGTTCCCCAACACTCCGGCATCGAACAGTGGGATTGCAGTCAGCATCAACGGCTGCGAGGGCGGAATCCTTGAGAGGCTTGATCCGGGTTATCCCGTCACTGCGCGTTAATCGGATTTGCGACCATCTGGATGTTTGGTACCCTTCACAGCACCCGGTTCTCCCGGGACGAAATCATTCTGCATGTAGTGAATGATATCGTCAGTTCCAACAACCTTGGCCACGGTGCTGTTGGCAATCGTCAGCGCCGTTTCATGATTAGCCGTCGCTGTGGCGGTGGCGTCATTCACCACGACAACATCGTAACCGCGCGAACTGCCAGCATAAGCGGTGGCCAGAACACATTCATCCGTCCAAAGACCGGTAATCACAATCGTGTCAATGTCGAAGGCCTTCAGTTTTTCGTCCAAATACGACGTACCATCTTCGTTGAAGGTCCAGAACATATCAAGATGCTTGCCGCGGTAAAACCAGCCATCGGCGATCTCTTCAGAGTTGGGTGCTATCTCTGAAAGTGGCTGCAGACCCGCTTCACCTGTGAAGACATAAGCTGCATTTTCC
>PWMW01000180.1 GCA_003559095.1 Clostridiales bacterium
ACAGCAGTTTGGTACTCCTCTCCAGTGACCGCGGGATGCACAGAGAGGGCATCGCGACGAAAGGCTTGGAGATCCCGTAGAAATTCTGGAACGGCCAGCCACGTTTCTTCCGCATCCTGAATCAGCGACCCCAAAGCGGCATGGGCACTTGCGAGCCGCTCCGTCGCTGACATGGCAGCAGGCTTTGCCCCGGGTACTGCTGGACCGAAGTCGATGGTGATCGACGCAAGAATCTGTTCAATGATTTCACGGGTGCGCTCCGAACTCCAAGCTCCACCTACTGCCAACAAGGTGTCCTCGGGAGTCGGGTCCAGAATGAGATACACTTCGCCAGAAAAGCCAGGAGGAAGATCTGGCATGCCAAGGTAGCGGGTGGCGGGCCGTTGGGCCAACATGGATGGCTCTGTGGCCAACCCTGGACTGCGCAGGAGTTCTTGGACGTCATCACGGTTGGGGCTCCGCCACGGAATCCAGCCGACGACAGCCTCCAACCCGGCAAAGGTTTCGAGATTCTCCACGAGGGCCCACGTATGTTCTTGCGGTACAGCTACCCAACCCGCCGGCAGTGCCATGCGGATATACGGTTCGATGTCCACCCATACCCAGTCAGCCGGCACAGGACGGGTTGAGACAGGGGATGCAACACCGCCGAAAACGTACGTCTCACCAGCACCGAGGCTGTGGGACTCCCCGGAGCGACGATCAACCACAGCCACAGAACCCTGGGTCACGCGCACTGAGGTGCGGCCGAGCTGATGATCTACCGCAAACTCTGTGCCGCGAATCCCCGTGCTCACCATGCTAGTCTCCACTTCGAATCGCCGAAATGCGTCTCGGGCCTGCTGCCGCTCCAGTTGGGTTTCAACGGCCCCGTGCCATAACCTGAGAAGAACATCCTTGAGCGAGCCCTGTGCCAGTTCAGCCCGTCGGAGGGCTAGGGCACTGTCGGCAGGCACCCGAGTTACTGCTCCCGTATCCCAGCGAATCAGGACCTGCGTGTTCTCGCCGGTCCGCAGGATATCGCCGGCGACAAAACGCGTTCCCGCATCCACTGGTTGCCACTGGATGAAAGGGCGCTGTTCCAGGAATCCAAGGAGCCTGCTCACATCCTGAACCATCTTTTCCGTCACGTTGAACATGGCGGCGTTTTCCGCATAAATTGCCGCAACCTCCGGCGGCGCATGTTCAGCTATCTGGGATAGATCCGCCATGGCCGGACGCAGTAGGGCCAGGGTCGCTTCGGTTTCAAGGAGAACCGCAGCCATCGTTGACTCTGTATAGTCCCACGCATCCAAACCATCGGAGCGGAGCCCCTCTAGTAAAGTGAACACCCAGGCGGGAAGGAGATTGTGAGTCTCGAGATGTCTTAATGTGAGACCGCCCTCTTCATCCAATCGTTGGAGATCAGCGTGAGGATAACGGCCGAAGTAGGCACTTTCGGTGCCTTCAATCCGCTCGACATAGGCAGCGTATGGCTGTGCCTCAACAATGAACGTCAATCCAAAGCACAACAAAACCGCGCAACCGATGCAGCTGAACACATGAACCGGTCTCCGGCGTTGACGCATGTCTTGCCCTCCTCCAGGAAAATCGTATTGGCTTTGCTAGCGGGACAGTTCCAGCCGACAAGCTTTCTCCACATCAGTGTTCGCCCGCTGCCAGACGCTCTGCCACCTTCTCGACGTGAATCAACAGTTCCCGGAGGGACTGCAGATATGCAGGATGCGCCAGTAGCTGGGCCTCTGCCCGCCGCACAGTTTCACTGAGGATGTCTACGAAGTGCGGTTTCCAATGCTCTGCGGGATCCCTTAGAACCGGCAGTAGTTGGACGCGGTACGAGTGCAGTTCCTGTGCCAGATCAGGGTGAGCTGCCCACGTTTGTTGGGCTTCCACTACCAGCCGGCTGATCTGCCGATCGATGGCATCCAGCTGCTGGGCTACACTTTGCGGGGTGCCCACGGGCGACTCGGGACTGATTGTGGTTGGAGCACTCTCTTGAACTCCAGTAGCGCGCCCGGGAAGCTGTAGTTCGATGGAGGCCAAGATCTGCTCCACGGTGGTGCGGGCTTCCGGTGTACCCCATGCGGCGGCAACGGCCAAGAGCTCACCCTCAGGTGTGGCGTCGAGGATCACATACAGTTCTCCGTTGAATCCCGGTGGCACATCCATGGGGTTCGCGAAATGGTAGGCATGCCGGCCAGCCAGGAACGATGTGGTTCTGGTCAGGGAATCATCAGCCAGTACCGCTGCCACCTCCGGCCAATCGAGCCAGCCCACCACGGCCTGCAGATCTGTGAAGTTCTCCAAATCCTCTGCCAGCAGAAATGTTGGCACGTCCGGCAGTGTGGCCCAATGGGGCGGTCGTGCCCATGTCACATACGGTCCCGCTTCATAGCGCTCCCACTGGCTTGGAACGGCCGCAGAGGCAGCACCGCGGCCTGCGGGACCGAAGCTGGCGAACTGGCCGGGTCCGAGGATGGTGGTCTCACCGGTGGCTAGCAGTGTCACCGCCACCTCACCACGGTGCACGCGCACGTTCGTTTGACCCAGATCATGTTCCATCACAAACTCTGTGCCCCGAATCCCTGTACGGACCATATTGGTCTCCACTTCAAACTCACGCTGCCCCGCGGTTCCCGGCGGCCAGTAGAAGTTGACAATGCCCCGCCAGAGGCGCGTTGTCACTTCACCCGCAGAGGCGCGCTGCACAGACGGTCGCCACACGGACAGTGAGGCACCGGATTGCAGACGGGCTACGGCCCCGAGATCGTAGCGGACCGTGACTTCAGTGCCGTCCCCCGCCACCAGCACATCGCCTTCCTGCAGCCGCAGACCGACTGCTGCCGGCTGCCAGGTCACGTAGTCTTTCGATTCCATGTAGCGCAGCAGGCGTGCCAAGTCTTTGACGAGGCGCTCTGTACGTTCTAAGACCTCCATGTTTTGCGCAAACCCTTCCTGCAGTTCTGGAGGCGCATGCTCGCCCCAACGCTGAAGTTCCAGCATGCCGGGACGGATCTGCACCAAGACGTGTTCCATCTCCAGCAGCTGAGCAGCCATGCGCTGCTCCGTAAGCTCCCAGACGTAGAGCCCATCGGTCCGCATGCCCTCCACAAGCGAGTAGACCCAATTCGGAAGGGCACCGACATTCTCGAGATGGCGGGGGGTCAGTTGGCCACTGCGCTGCAGATGAGCCAGTTCTTCACTGGGATAGCGTCCCAACTGTGCCTGCCCGGCCCCCTCCATTGTCTCGATAAACGCCGCAGGGCTTTGCGCCAAACCAACGGAATGAATGACGAGAGACACTGTACAAAGGAACAACCACGTCCAAACAGGGTACCGTTGGAGACTTTGCATGTTTTCGCCTCCCAGCTTTTTCTTTTTAGGCTGTAACTTGGGAAAATTGCGATAATACTTGTCGGTTGCGTTTCGGTGTCGCAGGCGCAGGCGGGACCAGCCATGGATGCTAGTTCCGCATGCGTTCGTCGATTTCCTTTTGGCAAAATAAGGAACATCTGCAAAGGAGGTTGTTGCTTCAGCGGCAACGGTCCTACTACCCGCATGACCGAGCGAGTACGGCAAACAAGGAATTCTCCTGCACGTTCCCGAAGCAATGCAGGGTGCACGGTGGTCGACACGCGCAGCGGAAGAACTTCCCATTCATGGGGCCAGAGGCTGGTTCGCGAATGTGTACAGTGTAGATACATGCTTCTTGACCAGGTGGAAAGGATGAGATCATATGAAGATATTGGCGTTTAATGGAAGTCCCCGTCCGCAGGGCAATACGGCCCAATTGCTGCAGACGGCCTTGGCGCCGCTGGAGGCGGCCGGAGCCAGCGTAGAGTTGGTTCAAATCGGCGGCGAGGTGCTGCGGGGCTGTACGGCGTGCTTAACATGCCGCAAACTGCAGAACCGGCGCTGTGTCTTTGCTGACGACATCGTCAATGACTGCATTGCCAAAATGATTGACGCCGATGGAATTCTCATTGGTTCTCCCACGTACTTCGCCAATGTGACCACTGAGACCAAGGCCTTAATCGACCGCGCCGGTTATGTTCTGCGGGGTAACGGCAATCTGCTCAGCCGGAAAGTCGGTGCGGCCGTGGTGGCTGTGCGGCGGGCCGGAGGGATGCCTGCAGTCCACGCTATCCATGACTTTTTTCTTAGCAATGACATGATCGTTCCCGGCTCAACGTACTGGAATCTGGGTATTGGCCGCGGTGAAGGCGACGTCCAGGACGACCAAGAAGGGCTCAATACCATGCACCGGCTGGGGGAAAACCTACTGTGGCTGCTGCAGAACCTCCATCAGAGCTCAGGGACACAGTAAGGGGCTGCGAATGGGGCAGGGTTAGCCAGGGTGCGTTGATTCTGGAGAGCCCGGTGCTACTCAGCGCGCAGGGATGCTGCAGGGATGATCTTGACTCTGGCATACTGCCAGAGAAACACGCTCTCCACACCTTGGCCCAAGGAGAATGCTAGGCCGCCGGCGACAGCCGCGGGGATCAGATTGGCCAAGGTGGCATTACTGACAACAAGCAAAAGAGCACTGAGGGCCGTACCCAGGTTCAGAACTTTCCCGAACCCGATAATGGATGTCCGGCGGGCGCCCATCAACAGGCCCCAATACAGTTCCTGCCAAGCGCGCAGTGCCGGGTACAGGGTGAACGACAGCAGCACCCAACGGGACAAGGATGCAATCTCTGGACTGACACCAATGACGGTGCGCATCGTCCAGAGTCCCACAGGGGTGGCGGCCACCAATGCCAGCAATCCCGATATCACGGCTCCGGAAGCCAACGAAAACCGGCGGACCCGCTCCCAATCCCTTCCGTGGGGTTGGCGCGCGAAGACGAGGGCGCATTGATGCAGCAAGTTCAGCGGTCCTGATATGATCAAAAAGAGTCCCCAAGCCACTCCGTACGCAGCCAGTGACTCTGTGGGGTTAATGGGGCTGCGTGCCACAAGACCCTGGATGAACGGCTGCAGGCTGGTGTTCATGATCATCATAGCTGCCATGGGCAGAAAAAAGGCCAGAACCTGACCGTAGGTGAGAAGCGCCGCCGAGCGCTTGGGCATAAGCCGCACAGCTTGGATGGGAGAGCCGATGCGCCGTAGGAACAAGCCCGAGAGGAACAACCCCTCAAGTCCGATCCCCGCTGTCCACATCAGGACACCTACCACGATGCCCGGCAGCCACTGGGTGTGGATGGACCAAACCGCGATGACTACAGTTACAATAAGACGAAAGCCTGTGCCCAGCGAGACAAGACTTGTGCGGCGGGTGCCAATGGACAGAGCCTGGAATACATTGCGGTAGATCTCAACAAAGGGCAGAAAGCAGGCAATACGCATGGCCGTATAGGCGAAATCCACCGACTGCGTATCCGTCAGACCCATGACATGGACAAAGAACCAGCGACCGGCGGGTGTGTACCCCAGGGCGGCTAAGATCCCCGCTAGGAGCAGAGCCAGAACGGTGTAAAAGCGGCAGATCAGACGCAGACTCTGTTCGCTGTCGACCAAGGATACCGTAACTTCTCGAGCCAGCAATACAGGGGATTTGAGCGTGTTGGTCATGGCCTGGACCACAGTGAACACAGCTAGACTGAGCACGGGATAGGGAAGACGGGCCAGGACGGCGTTGGCGATGGTGTGCGTCGATGCAATCATGAACGGCGTGGCCGCTAAAGGCAGGAAAAAGGTCAACAAGCGGCGGTAGGTGACCCGTTCACTGCGATTCTGGGACGATGTCGTACTCATGGTGGCTCCCTTCATTCTGGGTCGGATTTCTTTATTGCTTTCCTTGGGTATGGAAAAATTCCTGCTCCGGATGGAGCATCCTGGCCAAAAGAAATCTTGGGCCAAGAGGAGGAGACCATGGCCGTGATTATTGGAGCGGTGGTTGGTGTGTGGATGGTGTTGTTCGTCGTGCCCATGTTGGTGTACGGTATAACAGCTGCCAGCTTAGGGTTGAAAACACCGGGTGCAGCGTCTCCCACTAGGTTTTTGCTGGGTGTTGCCGTGGCCAAATTGGGAACCGCGGTGGTGTTCGTGGCTTTGTTTCGGCTGTCGCAGCCGGTCTTTGCTGAACGTTGGGTGTTGTATGCCTTTCTCTGGTTCGTTATGTTTGCCGGAGATGAAGGAGGGCAGGTTCTGTCCGGAACACAATCCAAAATGGAAGCCGCAGCCGGCATTATCTCCGAGGCGATCTACTTTCCCACAGCGGCTTTCTTGGTCAGAATTTTGCTGGGATAGGATGTTGACAGGTTGTTCGTGATGGGAAGCGGAAAGGAAGATTATTTTGCAGGACTACTTGAACGTGAACAGTTTGGAATGTTGGCATACCGATATTTTGGTGGTGGGAGGAGCATTGGCTGGGTTGGCTGCGGCTATCGGTGCCCGTGAGGACGATGCCGATGTTCTGCTGGTGAGCGAAGGTTCGCCAGGGCACAGCGGTTCGACCTTGTACGCCAACGCCTATATCACCTCCTGTCCCCAAGGGCAAGAGAACGTGTTGGCGGAGCAGATCCTCTGGACGGGTGGCTATCTGGCCAATCCGGAGTTGGTGGATGTTCTGGTACACCGCACCGAAGCGGCCAACAAGCTCCTGCTCAAATGGGGTCTTGGCATGCGTCCCATCGGTGACCCTGACAAGCCCGGCGGGCTGCAGATGGATACGGTTCCAGGGCAGCCCAAAGGCGCCGCCTTGGGTAGGGTTTTAGCTGACCAAGCTGAGACACGGGGCGTCCGCATGCACACGCCCATCGCCGTGGTATCCCTTCTGCACGGTCCGGACAGCGGGATCTGTGGCGCCCTAGCTGTGGATATGAAGGCTGGCAAGCTCGTGGCGATCGCGGCTCCGCAGGTCATATTGGCCACAGGGGGTGGAGCGGCCGCCTTTGCCCGGTCGGACAACCCCCGCGGAACCACCGGCGATGGCTTCCGCCTAGCTTTGGAGGCCGGTGCAGAGCTGGTGGACATGGAGTTCATTAACTTCAATGTTCCCCCACTGGGAGTCGACTCCATATTGGCAGCTGGGCCAGAGTCTATCGGTGATGCAGGCAGCGCCCATTATTTTCTTGGCGGCGTGCGCATTGACAGCGCAGCGCAGACCCAAGTCCCTGGTCTCTTGGCCGCGGGTGAAGTTACGGGGGGCGTCTTCGGCGCGGCGCGTCTGGGCGGTTCCGCCTTGGCCGACGGCTTGGTCTTTGGACTGCGGGCAGGCCAAACAGCGGCTGCCCAACAGCCGGCCCGTTCACACCGGGCTGAAGATTTTGCCGTGCGTCTAGCAGAGGGGTTAGCTTCTTTCCAGCGCGGTGATACAGTAACAGCAGCGGCTCTAGATGCCCAGACGGCAGAGATCCAGAATATCGCTTGGAAGCAGGTGGGTTTTGTGAAAGATGCCGCCAACCTGCAGGCGGCTGTGGAGAGTCTGGCGGAGAAGCATCGTCTGAGCGGCCGTTGGCAGGCCGCCGATGCAGCGGATCTGGTCCGGCTGCAAAAGCTGCGCAGTATTCTGCTGACAGCGCTAACGGCGGCTCAAGCTTCGTTGTTACGGGAAGAAAGCCGCGGGAACTTTTGGCGCAGCGATTATCCGCAACCCCATGCAGCGGACGGGCGTTTCAACAGTGTTGCTCAGCTACAGGACGGTGACGTCCAGGTCAGTCGACGGCTGTGCAGCGGTCAACCTCCTGCAGAACCAGCACCCATGCGCCTAGCTCCCGGCTGTCTCCGGTATGATTTTTCCCTGGGTCGGTCTGGCATTTGATAACCAATGCGGCAGCGCAACCGCTACTGCCGCCAAGCGTTCGCACAAAACGACCTCCGCTCTCGGCGCGGGGGTCGTTTTGCTGTATTCAGGGCGTGCAAAGCAGCTTGGCGATGATCATGGTTGAGGCAGCTGTTCTTGCCCTCGGAGTTCGAGCCGATCCGCCCTCTGGCAAACTGGCATCGCGCAACCAAGGTGCGCCGTATGGCAATGTGACGCCGAACGGGCAGCGATCTGGGAACGTTGTCGTTTTGCAGAAAGCAGTGCAAGCTCATGGCGAAAGGAGCGGTCGGCCGCATTATTGCAATCGGAGTCTCCCAAAGCACGGGGAAAGTGATTGTTCGCAAACTGTTACCGACTGGATTGCGAGCACCGCTGCCTACTGTTCAATGCGGTGCTATGGGCCGGAGTGCTGCCTCGGGATCTTGCTGGGAAAAAGGGCAAACTTTGAGACAGATGCCGCAGTCAGAACCAAACTGCATCCAAGTTTGGTAGCATTGTTCGACCGAGGTCTGCCAGCGCTGTTCACCGCGGAATCCACCAGGCTCCCCGGCGGCGATGGCCTTCCCCGGACAGGCCGTGGCACAGCGGCCGCAGCGCCCACAGAGCTGCTGCAGGCCGAAATCACCGAGGATGCAGCGGCCAACGCGCTGGTGCATTACCTGGAGAAGCTGGATGATATCGCCAAGCTTGAGATCTGCGGCATGCATTACAAAAAAAAGATTGGAAACGAGCCAGACGTCGTCCACGTTGTTGCGCGCACCCCCGGGGCAAGGCGCACGTACTACTATCGCCGGCAGGAAGGTGGAACAACCTGGACTCCCTGGGAGAAAATAGATCTCAATATAGAAGACAACCCGGTTCTACCGGTCGTTTGGCAAGGAAGGCTCTTCCTGTTCTGGCTTACCGTGGTAGAGAAGGCCCCCGGCAATTTGGATGAGGACTTTTCTAAAAAGAACTCTTCTAAGTTAAAGATAGAAGTGACAGCTATACTCAACTGGAGCGAATACTACCACGGCAAGTGGCATCCGGCAAGGACTTCGGATCCGAATGATCCAATTGATCTTGGTAAGATTACCGCGACCGGTGAAGGTAAAATTGACCGTAGCAAACTGTCGTTGATGTCGCTAATATTAGCAAATTCCAGCTTGCAGATAGTGATCAACCACCTTCACCAAGAGGTTCTTGCCAAACGCCGAAGCCGATTGACCTTCTCCAATACGCATAGCGTGCCAGACTGCAATACGGATAGCGAGCCAAATATAGATTACAGCAGTGACATAATAGAAAAG
>PWMW01000299.1 GCA_003559095.1 Clostridiales bacterium
AAGGACCAGAAGTGGAATACCAGTCTGTGTCATCCTTGGGCCAGCGCACCGATCTCGGTTCTTATCGAGGATTTGGCCGGTGTGAAGCCGGGCGGGCCAGGCTGGTCGCAGGTACAGTTTTGTCCGCGACTGCCGGATGAGCTGAAGAGCCTTCATTTGACCTTTCTCGTACCGGGCGGTACCCTGCAGGTAGAGGCTGATGAAAAGCGGGTTCGATTGTCTGGGATGATTCGCAAGGCTGTGATCGATATAACGCGGAAGCGGGGTGGCGGGTGTGAGTGATTTTTGGGTGGTGCAGGTGACACGGAAGAACTACCATTTGTTCGACGATATGGTCTTTTGGCGGCAGCAGGGGCGCGAGCGCACGGCTGCCGAGAAGCAAAGCAGTCGGGAAGGGCAATATCTGGATGCCTGGGGTGCTTTGGACAGCGGCCATCTATTCGTGTACGCAGTGCAATCATCCGGGAGGTTTGTGGGGTGGATCTCTATCGTGTTTATGCCCAAGGTGGGTCCTTGGTCCAAGGGTGTTTTGTACGTAGATGAGCTGTGGACCGCGCCGGACTATCGGCGGCAAGGGGTGGCTTCGCTGCTGTTGGCGAAGGTGAGGCCGCTGCAGGCTCAGCTGCAGGCTGCGGGCGTTCGCCTGTATGTGGGGGCCGACAATCCCGGCGCTCGCAAATTGTACGAGTCCTTCGGATTCAGGGCTCGCAATGCGGCCATATTTATGGAGTATGAGGACGCTGATCAAGATGGGTGAGGGATGGTACGGGCGGCGGCTGACAGCAACGGCATTTAGGGGGCGGGTGACCAGTGAAGCGGGATGTGTCAAGGGGTGAGCTTGATCTGGCCGCGGTTCGGGGGATTTTGCACGACCCGCCACGGGAATTTAGTGTAATGCCCTTTTGGTTTTGGAACGATGAGCTGCAGCATGCAGAAATTCTGCGGCAGATAGCGGACTTTCAAGAGCACGGGGTTCATGGTTTTGTGATTCATCCCCGCATTGGACTGCCGGAAGACTTGGTCTGGATGTCTGAGGCCTATCTGGACTACTGCGAAACCGCTGTCCGGGAAGCGCAGCGGCGGGGCATGTACGTGATTTTGTATGATGAAGGCATGTATCCCTCGGGATCCTCCGCTGGTCAGGTGGTGGCTGCCGATTCTCGGTACCAGGCCCGCTGCCTGGCAGCGGTAGAGTTAGAACCGGGCGAAGAGCCGCAGCTGGGGGAGGATGAAGTACTAGTGGCCGTCCTTCCGCGGCAGAACGCAGCGACGAGGCGGCTGCCCAGCAGCGTCGGTGACTGCCGTTGGGTGGCCATTATTGAGCGGCCGGCCAAGAGCTACATTCGGGGATTGCATTACTTGGATGATGGCGACGAGGAACTGCACCTGGCCGCAGATATCCTGAATCCAGAGGCAGTGGACTGCTTTTTGGGGTTGGTGTATGAGCGGTATTGGCAGCGGCTGGGACAGTATTTCGGCAGCACAATTTTGGGCATCTTTACCGATGAACCGCACCAACTGGCGCGCTGCCAGGAGCCGGTTCCGGTCGTACCTGGTATGAGGAAAACTTTGGAAAACGTGAATCGGGTGCTGGGCTGTGACTTCACACCCCATCTCCTGTCTTTGTGGTATGAGGATGAGCCCGACAGCGACATGCATCGCCGCGACTATGATTACGCTGTGGCAGTACTGCACAACGAAATCTACTATACTCGGCTGCAGGCCTTCTGCCAGAAGCACGGACTGGCCCTCACAGGACATCCAGCTGGACCTGGCGATCTGGGTGCTTTGAAATATTTCGAAATTCCGGGCCAGGATGTGGTTCTGCGCTGGGTCCTTCCCGACGACCCTTCGGCCTTGGCCGGGCCGCAGTCCACGCAGGCCAAGGGTACGTCATCGGTGATGCTGCACAGCGGCCGGCGTCGCAATCTCAATGAATTCTGCGGCGGATTCGGTTCGGAGACCACTTGGGAAGAGATGAACTGGGTGGCGAAGTGGCTGCTGGTGCGAGGCGTAAATCTTCTAGTTCCCCATGCTTTCTATTATTCCGTCCGTGACCAGCGGGTGAACGAGCGGCCACCGCAGTTAGGGCCCCATGCCCCTTGGTGGCCCACATATTCTGAACACGCGCACTTCTGCCGTCGTCTGTGCTGGTTGAATACGGACAGCGGGCATGTCTGCCGTGTGGCTGTATTGGGTGCTGTCAATATGCTGCCGTGGCGGGCAGCAAAGCTTCTCTTCGAACAGCAGATTGACTTTAATTATCTCGATGAGGATACTCTGCTGCAGGAGGCCGATGTTGCTGGCGATGGCCTGCGGGTAGGAAACCAGCACTATGATGTCTTGGTCATTGAGCGCAACTTCCCGCTGCGCTGCCGGAACCAGCAGGGGTGGATTCCAGCAGCGGTGGGTGACACCCTCCCTGATCTGGCGGCCTTGGCCGCGGCTGGCCGCGTTGTTATCCACGATCCGGAGGCAACCACTGCTGATCTCGTGGACTCTGTAGTGGTACCACTGCGCCGCTGGACAGCCGGGGATACACCGATACAGACTGCAGAGCCAGGGATCCGTCTGCGAACTGTGACCAAAGTCGGCCTGCGCTGGACAATGGTGTTCAACGAAGTTGGCAGGCCCCAGCACGTACAGCTGTCGGAGGAAAAGGCCGCTGCGTCATGGCTGGCCCTGTATGATCCCTGGACCGATCAGTGGGATGAATGCCCACCGCTAAAGCTGGATTTGCCGCCCTTTGGACTCGTGGTGTGGGTGACGGTCTAAGAACCGGCTGGGTTTCGCGGAAATCCGAGCAAGCACAGGCCGAACCACGCTGTGGAATCTGAGCTAGAGGGATTTCCAGTCTCTTGTTAAGGGCTCGCTAGGGGCGCCGGGGTAGTTTATTGACACGGTTTTAGGCCGTGAGCTGAATGTCATCACCCTTAGCTGCGGCGAAGGGTTAGGTGGGTGCTGCTGGATCGGAAATTGTTCTATCAAAGCAGGGGATCCAACGAACGTGTGGAACTAAGAGTATAAACGTTACCGGAAACCTTTCCGGAAATGTTCCCGGAAACAGAACCGAAGGTAGACTGGGCCGAACCACAATGGACCTTGGGAGCCTTGGATCCTAAGTCTTGGACTCTGGGCACAAAGGTCGTTGGAGTTTGCTGGAAGCTAGGTGAAGAGGTTTTCTGGGAAGAGTTTTTCTGGGAAGAGGTTTATCTGGTATGTGGGAAAATATGGAAGACACAGAATGTTGGGAAGGCGTGATGGTATCCATGCAGCGAAATCAGGTAGTTGCTCTCTGGACCGCGTTGGTGCTGGTGATAACGGTGTTGGGTGCAAGCGCGGCAGCTGCCCATGAACGGGAGGCAGAACTGAGAGCCCACTTTACATTCGATGGGACCCTAGCCGATGCCACGGGAAACTTTGGCAAGGCCCAGGTCACTGGGGATCGGATCTACAAAGCATGCGGCGCCATTTCGTTTGCTGACGGTGCTGTGGGACAGGCTTTGGAGTTGCTGGGGAGCGCGGGGGTGCGTCTCCCGGATGGTTTGATTACAGGTTATAGTTACGCAGTCTCTCTTTGGATGAATCCCAGAGAACTGACGGCGTTCACCACGACCTTCTTTGGTGGTTTGGCTGCGGACGACCGTCAGCAGTGGATCAGTCTTGTTCCCGTGGGGCCTGGCGGTTCTACGATGGTTTGGTCCGGCAATGACCCCTGGTACGATGCTACGGCCCACTTGACGGTGGGAACAGATCGCTGGACCCACGTAGTTTTTTCGGTGGATCAAGGTGAGATCAGTGTTTACGTGAATGGTCGCGAACGATTCTGGGGACGGGACTTTCCCGATGTCTTCACAGGTGCACAAGCGGTCTTTGCTGTGGGTGTCAACTACTGGGATCCGCCGTTCCAGGGGCGCATTGCTGACTTGCGGATCTATGATGGGCCGGTATCGGAGGCGACCATTCGGTGGCTGGCCGCTGGGTCTGAACCCATCACCACCGCGGGTCCGGAGTTTCGCAATGTTTCGGTCCATGATCCTATGGTTACGAAGGTGGATGATACCTTCTATATCTTTGGATCTCACCTGGCTGCTGCCAAATCTACAGATCTGATCCAGTGGCAGCAGATTGCGGGCGACTGGAATGCCGATAATCCTATCATCCCCAATCCGCAGGAAGCTCTGCGTGAGGCACTGGAGTGGCCAGAACCCGATGCCGAGAGTACTTGGGCCAAAAGTGTTATCGAGTTGAACGGACAATACTATATGTATTTCAGTGCCGCCCACTGGCATTCGGCTCGTTCTAATATTTCGCTGGCCATTGCCGATGATATCGAAGGCCCCTACGTTTACCAGGGCATGCTGCTCAAGAAGTATGAGAATGGCGAGTTCAGCGCCGAGGCTGGTGAGCCCTTCAATTACGATATTCATCCTGGTGTCATCGATCCCCATGTGTTCTTTGATGAAGCTGGCGTTCTTTGGATGGTCTATGGGTCCTATGCCGGCGGAATGCACATTCTTGAACTGGATCCGCGTTCCGGCCACCCCAAGCCTGGGCAGGGTTACGGAACCCGTATTGCCGGCGGCAATCATGCTCCCATGGAAGGTCCGTTCATTCAATACCACCCAGAGACAGGATACTACTATCTATTGGTGACGTTCGGAACACTGGCTCCCGATGGTGGTTACAATATCCGGGTGGCCCGCTCAGAACATCCCGATGGTCCTTACGTGGATCCAGCAGGTAATGCCATGGACCTGTTCATTGAAAAGGGCATTAATGGGCGGAACTGGGACAATGCGGAGCCCTATGGGGCCAAGCTGGTGGGGAACTTCCAATTTGTGCAATCTGGCATCGGTTACATCTCGCCAGGTCATAACTCGGCATATTATGATGAGGATACTGGAGAGCTTTTTGCCATATTCCACAGTCGCTTCCCGGGCATGGGACATATGCACAGTGTACGGGTGCATCAGTTATTCCTCAACTCCGAAGGATGGCTGGTGATGGCACCCCACAGGTACAGCGGTGAAAAGCTGGTTCCGGTCGATGTAAGTGATGTGGTGGGCCACTATCAGTACATCAACCATGGACAGCGCATTCAGCGAACATTTGGACGCGATGGGGGAGATGTGATCCGGTCCCGCAACATTCAGCTGCAGTCTGACAGAACCATCACAGGTGCAGTGGAGGGAACCTGGGCGTTGGTCAATGATTTCGAGGTAGAGATGACTATCCGAGACAACGTCTATTATGGAGTGTTTCTTGAGCAATGGGACGATGGTCTTCAGGACACTGTCATGACCTTTACGGCATTATCCAACAAAAACATCGCCATCTGGGGCAGCGGGTTCTAAGCAGCCGCTGCCAGGGAAGGCCTCTGGCCTCAACTGCCCCGCGGGTCCAACATCCGCAGAGGGTGGAGCAATAGGTAATATGAACACCAGGCGGCGCCTTGGACCTTCCAAGGCGCCGGTGTAACACAGCAAGATAGTAACCATCTTCTGGCCCTAGCTGAGCTTCTGGGCGGCCGGGATGGAAATAAATCCCAGATACCAGGTACAAAACCGGGAATGTGCACGAAGCCACAGAAGGTTACAGGGCTGTGGGACACGTGCAGACCATCGGCGAACGGTACATCCGTACGCGGGGCGGATGGATACCGGCAGAGAAGGGCCTTGAGCAGAGCACGCACGCAAAGAAAATTCTTCGTATGGCGAAGGAAAATAACAAAGGAAAATATAGTAGTGACGGAGAACCATATGAGAAATGCAAAGCGGTTGTCGAGAACCGCGCGAGAACCGCGTGTCTGCGTTTGCGGTAGCGAACGTGCATTGATGTCCATTGAAGTCCATTGATGTGCATGCTTGTGCAGATGGGATGGATCACAGAGCCTGTCTGCATTGATTTTGGCACATAAGTTGCAACTTGCACGGAATTAGAGCGGCTGCCGTTGCCGGCGCCCAGCAGTCCAAACACCTGCAGTTAGCAGGTGCGGGCTGAAACACCAGCACTACGCCGTCTTCACGGGAGTGCCGGGTCGATCCCATGGGACCGGCAACAGTACCGGAACGTCCAGGAGGAATGATGGAATGAGTGGAAAACCATCGCCAGTTACATTACAGCAGTCGGACATGATCCCAGATTCTGCTGATTCTGTCTCGTATGAGGGACTGTCGGAACGCACGCGGGCCCTCCTGCTGGGCGGCGTCTATCTACTAATGCTCTCCTTTGCCGTTTCCGTGACCATGCTCGGTCCTTTGATGCCGCAGCTCATTGCCGAATACGGCCTGCGGCTTTCCCAGGGAGGTTTGGTGGTTACGGCTCGCAGTGTCGGTGGCGTCTTGGCCATCGTCGCCGGCGGGCTCTTAGCGGATCGTTGGAACAAGGGCGTGTTTGTGGGAGCAAGTTTCTTGCTTTATGTGATATCCCTATTTTTGATCGCCACCGCGCCCCTGTATGGGGTGCTGCTGTTGATGTTTTTCCTCTTGGGTGCCAGCACGCATCTGGTGGATGTCATCAACAATGCCTTGGCTGCAGACCTCTATCCCGAGCGGCGGGGGCGGGTGTTGAATATACTACACACGATTTTCGGTGTGGGTGCCCTCTTGGGACCGCTCTTTACCGGTTTGGTACTGAATCGGGGTATCAGTTGGGCGGCGGCCTTCGGTGTTCTGGGCGCATTATGTACGGCTGTCTTGCTGGTATTCGCTGTCGTGCTGTGGCGCCATCCTCTGCCGTCAGCAGCAGCTGCAGCCAAGGATCTGCCATCACCGCGCGCCCTTTTGACGGATGGCCGGGTGCTGCTGCTCTGTGCCATTATGAGCGCCTATGTGGGCAAGCAAATCGGGTTGGTTACCTGGCTGCCCATGTATATGGAAGATACCTTGGGAGCGTCGACCGGTTTGGCCAGTGTGTCTCTATCCCTGATGTGGGTAGGAATCATTGGCGGCCGTTTTGCCTGTTCCCGCCTGCCGGCAGAGCGGAGCCCCCTTCCCATCATTGGTTGGGGTGGGTTGGCAGGTTTCCTGGTGTTGACGCTGGCTTTTGTGCTGCGGCTGCCAATCTTGGTGACTGCTGCCGTGGCGTTAGCCGGTTTGTTCACCGGTGCAACCATTCCGCTGCTGGTGAATGCTGCCTGCCAGTGGTTTCCCCGCAATACCGGTACTGCTTCTTCCATGATCTTTTTAAGTGGAACACTGGCTGCCATGGTCGTACCTTGGTTCATGGGCCTCCTGGCCGAGGTCTTCGGGTTCACACCAGCCATGCTGTTCAGCGGCTTGTCGCTGCTCCTGGTGTTTGGCTTGAGCCGTATGGTGATGCGAGCGGCGGGCAATACCTAGGACCCCGGACTGGTTCGACGACCTGTGCTTTTTGGAGCACACTGCTGCCGGGTCCGGTGATGGAACTGAGGTTTGATCGTATGGGAGGACGTTCGGATGAGTCGACAATCCACGGCCCAGGCTGCCATTGCCGCCGCAAATGCCTTTGCGCGGCCAAATAGCCTCTGGGATCGTTATTTCAATACAGTGATTGCTGCCGGCTTGATAGCCAGTGTGGTTCAGCATTTGATGATCACGTCACTACCGCTGTATGCGTTTTCGTTGGGTGCGAATCCATCGACCGCCGGTTTCATTATGGGCATTTTTACCTTTGCCGCCCTCGTCTTCCGGCCGGTGTTCGGGGCTATGGTGGACACGCGCGGTCGTCGCGTCGTACTTTTGTTCGGAACCGCTGTGGTGGCGGGGGTTTCGTTCCTCTACGGTCTCACTGCCCTCATCCCCATGCTGCTTTTTTTCCGTTTTGTCCACGGTATGGGATTTAGTGCGTACAGTACGGCCGCCGGTACGGTGATTGCAGACGTCGTCCCCAAGGAGCGCCTAACGGAGGGGATTGGCTACTTCGGTTTGGTAAATACTGTCTCCATTGCCATCGGTCCGGGACTGGCTCTTTGGCTTTTGCGCAGTGCCGGGTATGGTTCGGTTTTCGTGACAGCGGGTGTTCTAACGGTGATCGCTTTTTTGATCTTCAGCTTTGTCAACTATGAACCTAAGGAGCGCCGCCCGCTGGCGCCCGCTCACGCTAGCAGTCGCAGCGGCCTTGCGGGTTTTTTGGAGCCGTCCACGCTGCCGCCGGCAGCGGTCATGTTCTTCACAGCCCTTACCATTGGCGGCATCTTGACCTTTCTGCCGGCCTACGGACTCTGGCGTGGGATTGACGATATCGGTATGTTCTTCACAGTGTACGCCGTGGGCTTGGTGATTCCCCGCTTGACATGCGGTCGTCTGGCCGACCGGATCGGAACCACCAAGGTGCTCCTGCCGGGCATGCTGCTGGTGTTCTTGGGCCTGGTGGTTTTAGGTGTTGCCAATACACTGCCGCTATTCTTAGCCGCTGGTTTCTTGTATGGTTTCGGCTTTGGCACAGTGCAGCCGGTACTCAATGCCCTAATTATTAGAGTGGCTCCCGAAGAGCGGCGCGGGGCAGCCAATGCTGCGTTTTTCTGCGCCATGGATCTGGGAATCGGGCTTGGCGCTATCATCTGGGGTTTTGTCTCAGACTTCTGGGGTTTTCCCATGATCTATTTCCTTTCCAGCCTTTGTGCTGTCTGTGGTACGGTGGTTTACCTAACGGTCGTTCGCCGCCACCCGTCCTTTATGGAGTTAACGCGGGCGCATCGACGCCCCAGAACAGCAGCAGCCGAGTAAGGGCTGAGGCACTGCGGCAGGCCTTAACCACTTGGCCCGCAGAATGTCAACGTATAAGGTATATAAGATGTATAAGGTATTGGAAACCTTTGATGCACAGCATACAGCATACAGCCCTTGTCGCATTGCGTTTTTGGTTGATCTTACCAAGCAAACAGCGACAGCGGTGGCTGAATAACAGGGGGAATGTCGTGTATGGCCAATGTACCCAGTCTCGAACAGTTCTTTGCCACATTCAATATTGTGGACTTTTCCGTAAGCGCCAACAACGATCAGGTAGTGTTCTGTACGAACATTGCCGGGCAGTATG
>PWMW01000372.1 GCA_003559095.1 Clostridiales bacterium
AAGTGGGGCTGGTGGTGACCAAGCTGCGGGGAAGGTTTGCCGCCGTTGAGTTTGTTGGTACCATCAATATGAACATTTGCTATGGGCTTCCCTTCCGCATTTTGACGGAAACCGGATCCATTCCCGCCGTGGCCTGTTCTCCCAGCGTGCATTTGGATCAGGAATTCAAGCAGGTGTGGCTGGACCCCGGTGCCCGCTGGGAGCGGGTGCAGCCCGGAGACCCCGTGGTCTTCGACCCAGATCCCCGCTGGCTGGACGATGGCGAGACGATTCTGGCCGGAAAAGCCATGGATGATCGGATCGGCTGCACCATCCTGCTGGACTTGGCCAAGCGGCTGGAACGGGCAGCTCTCAGCGTTCGCTTAGTGTTGGCCTTCACCGTCCAGGAGGAGATCAGCGCCCGCGGAGCCCAGCATGTGGCCCAACGGCTGCAGCCGGACTTAGCTGTGGTGGTGGATACAGCTTTGGCCGATGATCCGGTGCAGGGAGTGGATCAGGGGCAGCCTCCCTTTGGTACGGGTCCCACGATTCGGGCATTTGAAGGTCTGCGTCCCGATCGGGGCGGCTTTGTGAACTTCGGTGACCGGGAGCTGATCAAACAGCTCAAGGCCGCCTGCGATGCGCACAACGCCCGCTGGCAGCTGGACTCTGCGTTCAACCTGTACACCGATGCAGCTGGCATCCGCAAAGGCAGCCCCCACACGCGCAGTGTGGCCGTAGGGGTGCCGCGCCGCTACTCCCATTCGCCCTATGAAGTGGCGGATCTCAAGGTAGTGGCGTTGACCGTGAATGTGCTGCAGGAACTGTTCCTTACCCATTACTCGCAGTGATCGTTGCCAAAAGACGAAGATAGTTGAGGGAGGGTTGCCCTTGGAAGCGGTCTTGATGGGTGTCATGGCTGGGCTGCTCAGTTCGGTCATGGGTGTTGGCGGCGGGGTGATCATCGTACCGGCCTTGGTGTTTTTGTTCGGGTTCAGCATGAGTACGGCCGCAGGTACTTCCTTGGCGGTGATTATCCCCACAGCGGTCATGGGTGTCTTCCGCCACCACATGGCTGGGAATGTGCAGTGGCGTGCGGCGATTCTATTAGCCTTGGGCGGGATTGCCGGTGCCTACGTGGGACCGTGGTTACTGACGGTTCTTCCCGAAACCTGGCTCAAGCGGGCCTTTGCAATCCTCCTGGTCTACACAGCGTATCGGATGGTGCGCTAGGACCAGCAACCAAAGAACATCTGCCGTTATGCGTCCAACTGCGACGACGGCAAATGGCAAATGGAAGGGAATGAGTTGGCGCATGCTGCGGGAAGAACGACAGCGGCGAATTCTCGAACGGATCAATGCCGAGAATACAGCGGATGTTGATGAGTTGGCTGACTTGGTCAAGGTGTCGGTGTCTACGATCCGCCGGGACTTAAAGGAACTGGCCGCTAAGGAGCTGGTGACCCGAACCCACGGCGGAGCCGTGGCGGCAAGCATTGGCACGTCCTACGAAACACCGACCCGCGAAAAGTTTCACCTGCGTCGCACAGAGAAGGAGCACATTGCTCGCTTAGCGTTGGAAGTCATTGATGATGGCGATTCTGTCATTTTGGACTCTGGAACAACGACGCAGGCCATAGCACGACAGCTGCACCAGCGCTCGGGATTGACCGTGATTACCTACGATCTGCGCATTGCCCTCGAAACGGTCTTAGGACCCCGCAGCACCATGCTGGTAGCTGGCGGAAGTCGCCGCGAAGGCTTTGACATTGTCCTGGGCTCCGAGACCGAACGCTTCTTTCGGCGCATGTCCGCCGACAAGGCGTTCTTAGGTGCCGACGCCGTCCATTTTGCCAAGGGCATTACCAACGCTCACATGGCAGAGGTAGGCGTGAAACAGTGTATCATTGAAGCTGCTAAGCAGGTATTTTTGGTCTGTGACCACACCAAATTCGGCAAATCTGCCTTAATGCACGTGGCCCCTGTGGAGGCCGTTGACTGCATTATCAGCGATCCTGATGTGGATCCTGCCTTTCTGGAAGAAGCACAGAATGCGGGCATCTGCCTGGAAACAGGCCGCACGCGCCCGCTGTCCAGCCAGCGCCGAACAGCGAGCCAATGACCCAACGGCAGGTTGGGAATCTATCTTAGGAGGAGTTAACATGTCAGCAGTATTTCAGAGGATCTTTGGCAAGAGCAAGGCAGCCGTGGGGATGGCCCATTTTCCGCCCCTGCCGGGAACGCCGCTTTACGACGAAAAGGCAGGAATTAAGGGCATTATCCAATCCTTGGAGCAGGATGTGGAGGCCATGGTGGCTGGCGGGATCGATGGGGTTATGTTTGGGAACGAAGGCGACCGCCCGTATTTCACCAAGGTGGGGCCGGAAACCGTAGCAGTGATGGCAGCAGTCATTGCCCAGTTAAAGCCCATCCTCAAGGTTCCCTTCGGTGTGGATGTCCTCTGGGACCCAGCTGCAGCCGTGGCTTTGGCCGTGGCGGTGGAAGCCAAGTTCGTCCGGGAAGTCTTCACCAACGTGTACGACAGCGACATGGGACTGTGGAACCCCAACGCCGGTGAAGCCCTGCGCCTGCGGCGTAATCTCCATGGAACAGACATTGCTCTTTTCTTCAACATTAACGCTGAGTTTGCCGCTCCCCTAGGCCGACGAGACATTGTCCAGACAGCCAAGAGTGTTGTCTTCAGTTCCATTCCCGACGGCATCTGTGTCTCGGGTCCGATGACCGGCTCTGCAGCAGATGTTACCCATATCCAGGCTATCCGCGACGTACTGCCGGATACGACCATTGTGGCCAATACCGGTGTTAACAAAGACAATGTCAAAGATATCCTGAAAGTGGCTGACGGGTGCTTTATCGGGACCAGCTTGAAGAAGGACGGCAACACGTGGAACAACGTTGATGCCCAGCGCGTCAAGGATTTCATGGCGGCAGTGAATGCCAGCCGCTGAAGGGGGTGGCCCGATGAAATATCTTGTGGGTGTTGATGTTGGAACATCCGGCTCCAAAGGTGTTCTGGTGACCTTGGACGGAGACGTTGTGGCCAGCCACAGTCTCGAACATGGCATGGACATTCCCAACTCCGGCTGGGCAGAACAGGATGCCGATGCGGTGTGGTGGCACGATACGTGCACCATTATCCGCAAACTATTGGCCGACTCTGGCGTGGATCCCCAGGCAGTGGCTGGGGTTGGACTCAGTGCCATTGGACCCTGTATGGTGGCCGTGGACAAAGAAGGCCGCGCTATCCGACCGGGCATTCTCTACGGCATTGATACCAGGGCGGCAGCGCAGATCCGTCGCCTCAACGACGAACTGGGATCGGAAGCCATCTACGCCCGTACCGGCCAAATCCTTTCATCGCAGTCCGCCGGTCCGAAAATCCTGTGGCTGCAGGAAAACGAACCAGAAAACTTTGCCCGGGTCCATAAGGTCATGACGGCCACCAGCTATTTGGTAATGCGGCTCACTGACCGCATCGTTATGGACTATTACACCGCACCATTTTACGACCCGTTCTTTAATATTCACGCCCAGACGTGGGATTACGACCTCGCGGCCCTGTACTTCGATCCCGACATCCTGCCCGACGTAGCTTGGACCACCGACTGCGCAGGCGTGGTTACGGAAGCAGCCGCCCAGATCACGGGCTTAGCGCCCGGAACGCCGGTCATCACAGGAACGGTGGACGCGGCGTCCGAAGCCGTCAGCGTAGGCGTGGTGGAAGCCGGTCAGACCATGGTCATGTACGGAACAACGTTCTTCGTGATCCAACTGTTGGACCAACTGCTGACCAGTGAACATCTCTGGTCTTCCTACTTCTGTATCGAAGGCAAACCGATCTTGGCTGCGGGGATGTCCACCTCCTCGGCCCTGACCCGGTGGTATCGCGACAACTTCGCTGCCCTGGAACGCCAGCGGGAGACGGAGACCGGTGAGAACGCCTATGCCCAGCTAACCCAAGAGGCCTCAAATGTGCCCCCTGGCAGCGACGGCTTGGTGGTTCTGCCGTACTTCAGCGGCGAACGCACACCGATCAACGATCCCGACGCCCGCGGCACCATCCTGGGCCTGACCCTCAAACACGAGGGCCGCCACGTATTCCGCGCACTCCTCGAAGGCGCAGCCTACAGCCTGCGCCATAACTTCGATGCCATGGAGCAAATAGGCGCCAAACCCCAGGAGATCATTGCCGTGGGCGGCGGCACCAAGAGCCGACTCTGGACCCAAATCGTCAGCGACGTAACGGGGATCAACCAAGTGGTGGCCGAAACCACCATCGGCGCCTCCTACGGTGATGCGTACCTGGCCGGGGTGGGAGCCGGAATTTTCCCCGACTACAGCACCCTCACCGACAAGTGGGTGAAGGTGAAGGAAGTGATCCGGCCGAATCCCGCTAACCAGCGCATCTATGACTATCTGTATGCTATTTATCGGGAAATGTATCCCAATCTGAAACCGCAGATGCAAAAACTGGCCGTACTGCAGAGGGGAGAAGGACCATGGAAGACATAAAGAAGCAACTGCGAGAATTAACGGAACTATCGGCCCTAGCCGGGTTTGAGACACCCGTGGCCCAGTACATGATCAGGGAACTAGAGCAATGCAGTGATGATGTTTCCGTCGATACCCTGGGCAACGTGACGGCGGTCTTTCCTGGACGGGCACCAGGCCCATCCTGCATGGTGTTCTCACACATGGACGAACTGGGTATGATCGTCAGCGATATCGAGCCTGACGGTTACCTGCGCTTTGAGCGGGTTGGCGGACTGCCGGAAAAAGTACTGCCCGCCACCGCCGTGAACATTCGCAGCCAGGCGGGCGATCTGATTCCCGGAATTGTGGCTGTCAAATCCCATCATGCCACACCACCGGAAGAAAAGTACAAGGTAATTCCCTATCGCGAGCTGTTCATCGACATCGGGGCGGTATCCGATGATGACGTGGAAGCCATGGGTATCGGCATTGGCAGTCCCATCACCTATATGGGAGGATTTCTAGAACTGGCCAATGGCCGCATCGCTGCCAAAACATTGGATAACCGCGGTGGCTGTCTCGGCCTGCTGTTGCTGGCCCAAATCCTCAAAGAGCGTCCCCCGCAGCACACCGTGTATATTGTGGCCAGCGTCCAAGAGGAATTTAATCTCCGCGGCGCCATGGTGGCTGCCCAGCGACTGCGCCCGGACTGCGCCATCTGCTATGACCTAGCCCTCACCGGCGATACACCGGATCTCCGCAAAAACAAGGGCATTCGGGTGGGTGGCGGACCATCTGTCAGTCACTTTTCCTTTCATGGACGGGGAACACTCAATGGTCTAATACCCCATCCCACGCTGCTGAAATTAGCGCAGGATACCGCCCATGAACAAGGTATTCAGTATCAGAACTCCGTCATGATGGGTGGACTCACGGACGCTTCCTATGTGCAGTTAACGGGTGATGGTGTGGCCTGTATCGACCTGCAGTTCCCCGTACGCTACACCCACACGCCGTGGGAACTGATGGACCTCAATGACCTTCTGGAGATGGTGCGCTGGACGGAGTACCTCCTGCAGGCCTTAAACCCAGATATCACGTTCCAAAGGAGCTCGTTATGATAGAAGCATTGGTCTTTGATTTTGACGGCATTATCGTTGACACAGAATCGCCGGAACTGGTCAGTTACGAAGAACTCTACGCCCAATATGATGTGGAGTTTCCGGTGGAGACGTGGATTGCCACCGTGGGCGGCGAGCTGACCTTCAACGCCTACACCTATCTGCAGGAGGCCGTCGGCCGTCCGCTGGACATTGACACGATCCGCACTTGGCGGCGGCAGCGGCACCTGGACTTGACGCGCCAAGAAAAACTCTGTCCTGGTGTCAGGGAGTACTTAACGGGCGCCGGGGAACGGGGCTGGAAGATTGGCCTAGCCTCTAGTTCACCGCGCTCTTGGGTGCTGCCGCTTTTGGAACAGCACGATCTCGTTAGGTTTTTCGACGCGGTTGTGACGGCGGATCAAGTGGCGAAGGTAAAGCCTGACCCGGCCTTGTACAACGCAGCGCTGCAGCAGTTGGATGTGGCGCCGGAGCGCTCGGTGGCGATCGAGGACTCTGTGAACGGCCTGCGGGCCGCCAAGGCGGCGGGTATGTTCTGTGTGGTGGTTCCCAATCCCGTGACGGCGCGACTGTCGTGGCCGGATGGCCTTGAGGATCTGCGGCTGGGGAGTTTGGAGGACATGTCCCTGGAACAGTTGACCGCAAACCTTGCGAGGGTTTAGGCAGAAGCGGCAGACCATAACAGACGGAACTGGCCTTGAACATGCGGTTTGCTGTGAATATGGCGGAGTATCCAAAGGATCCGAAGGATTCAGGAATCAGATCGGGAACCAGGTGGTTGGCATTGGCTTCCAGCTACCTGTTTCGTGGCAGTTTCTTCCAGCTACCAGGTATATGGAAAACATTTCCACTGGCCGGTCTAATTTGATGAATTTCAATAAATCAATGAATTCTAAAAGGAACTTTCCTATGGCTGTCGAAGTGTATAAAGGTCTGCTTTTGACTAACGCCTTAGCAAGGCCAATCGAGGCTGTTAGAGCCTAGCAGAGCGCTCACTTGCGAGTTTTTCGACAAAAAAGGATCTTGTCTGTGGCTGTCGAATTATATACAGGTACCCTCACCGTTATTTCTTAGTGAAGGCAGGTTAAGGCTGAGATCTGCCACGCCAATTAGGACTTTGATCCTGCAAATGCGTGCCTATGTGAGAAACGGTGGGGGTGCCTTGTTTATCGTACCGCCCGCATTTGCAGCCGCCATCATGGCGTGCCGCCTGCGGGCGGTTTTTGTTTTGCTCTGTCGGGTGCTCCGTGGAAAATATTCACAGTTACCTGGTACATGGTAGTAAATTCCAGTCACCAGGCACATGGAAGAAACTTCTAGTTACCAAGTATATGGAAGAAATTTCCTTCTACCAGGTACCTGGAAGCAAATCCCAAATCCTCCTCGTCGATCAACGTTGTCGTTTCGGCGCCAACCCGTTCCCAAGCAGCATCCGCCGTCTCGTCCATCTGGGCTCCATCCCACACGTTCTAGGCATCCCATGCATCCCATGCATGCCCACGCGTCTCCCAAAAACACCCTCAATCCACGAGGTATCCGACCCGAGACCGAGGATCTCTCGGACTACAGCCGCTTTCGGCCCGGGACAGTATGGGATACAGTGTTAGTTAGCAGCAGCAAAAATCAATTCTATAACCATAAAAATAGATTGCGGTTTCCCGGACTCCATGATACAATCTAAATCGACGGATATAAAAATAAAAATGAAGGACGTGGTAGTGTGGAGTCCCACGAACATCTAAAACGGTATTATCTAGACGCCATAGCCCGCTGGCGGATCCGCGAAGAGCAGGCCATGGATCAGAAACTGGCAGAGGATCGCAACGATGAAGCGGTGTTTCACCGCATTGCCCTGAACGTACTGGACATCTTTGAAAAAATGTTCCTGGTTTCATACGGCGCCGTCTACCTAAAGCGCGAAAACCCGAAGCTGCAGCCCATCCTTGAGCAGCATGAAGCCAGAAAAGAACAGCTGCGGGCAGCCTGCCAGCTGTATTTCGACACGCTGCCAGAACCCTGGAAAGCCAAGGCCGCCCAAGATGAGGAGCAAGGCCACACCGAAGAGTGGAAAAAAGAACTAGTCAAGATCGAAGTGGCCCGCATGCTGGAAAGCATCTTTCACGGCATGTATCAAGAAGTGATGGAGGGACACAGCCATGACGGACACAGCCATTAAGTTGTTCAAAGCCTTGGCCGATCGCTCCCGGCTGGGCATCGTGCACTGCCTGATGGACGGCGAGCCCAAATATGTGGAACTGCTGGCTGAAGAGCTGAAGTTGGCCCCCTCCACGGTCTCTTTTCATCTAAAGAAACTCGAAGAAGCCGGTCTCGTCAGCCGCAAAAAGGAACAATACTACGTGGAGTACCGACTGAACAAGGATGTCTTGCAGGCCACGGTGCAGTCGTTGGTCCAGGAAGCCTATTCCGATC
Source organism: Clostridiales bacterium (assembly GCA_003559095.1). Classification (GTDB taxonomy): domain Bacteria; phylum Bacillota; class Limnochordia; order Darwinibacteriales; family B1SED10-159; genus SLOZ01. The sequence continues at coordinate 8,025 of PWMW01000372.1, forward strand.
GCTCGCTGCAGGAAGAGCGGGCCCAGCGCTACCGCCAAAAAGTGTTAGATACCTTCTTCCAGTATGGAAAGCTGGTGTCCATTCCTGTTCAGCGCAAAAAACGCCAAATCATCCTGGAACAACTGCTGGACCAATTTGAGCAGGGCCGCACCTACACGGAGAAGGAAGTCAATGATATCCTGCGACCTTTCCACGAAGACACAGCCACGCTGCGCCGCGAGCTGATCAACGAACGCATGCTGCAGCGCACACCCGGAACCTATTGGCGGCCGTAGTCGGCGCTGGTGAGGGGCTGATAGTCAGACTCCTTCCTCAACGTCGCGTTTGTGCTCGCTAACACCTTAGCAGAGCCGCTGGGACCGTCTTGGATAGTGATGACTGCACAGCTATCAATTTCAACCAAAAGGAGAATGACAAATGGCAAAAATGGTGAAGTCGAGCGTATGGAAGCGAAACATATGGAAACCAAACGTCGGGAAGCGGACCCTTTGGCAGCAGATGCTGGTGGTGGTTGCACTACTGCTGGTGATATCCAGTCCCTTGGCGGCCCGGGAGTTGATTATCCTCCAAGCGGGTCAAGAGATGGGCCGCGCCGAACAGACTGTGCGCATCCAAGGGGATACAGTGAGTTTGATGACCCAAACATCGCTTTTTGGCGGTGTAGAGGCCACGACCATGTTCATGTTCCAGGGCGTCGGCTTCCCCAAGCAGCCCTTGGCCTATCGTCTGGATCTTAAAAGTCCCGGCGGGGCCATGGTCGTAGACATGCTCTGGCAGGAAGCGGCTGTGGAGTATGAAATCCACGGCATGGGTCGCCAAGGCGAGCTGCAGGGCCAAAACATTCTTCCTTTGGACAACATGGCCCTCACCGACTACGCCGTCCTGGCATGGATCTTCGACGAAATGGCTGGCCAGCCGGAATCGGTACTGTTGAACGTTCCCAGCCAGCTGCTGCAGGGGGAAACGTTAGTCCCACTGCACCTGCAATTCTTGGGTTACGATGATGTGGACGGCGTCGAGACATTGGCTTTTACGGGCGATGTTGGTGTTCCGGTCCACATCTGGGTGGATACGCAGCAGCGGCAGCTGGTGAAGATGACCATCCCCGCCCAGGGTATCGAAATTACAGCCACCGAGCCCCCGCCGCCCCTGGATGTGGAACGGCCTTGGACACAGATGGGCCCGTATGCTTCCGCAGACCGGGACGTGGAGCAGGTGGTGCCCGGTGCCAAGCTTACTGGAACGCTGACTCTGCCCTTGGATGCCGGCCCAGACCTACCCGGTGTGGTCTTGATTGCCGGTTCCGGCCCTACGGACCGCGACGGTAACAGTGCCATGCTCCCAGGGCGCATCGACAATCTGAAAGACATTGCCGAATACTTGGCGTCCCACGGCATAGCAGTTCTGCGCTATGACAAGCGGGGGACCGGTAGTTCGGCCCTACTCAGCCAAGAGACTCCTTCCTTCCAAGCCTTTGCCGACGATGCTGCCGCCATGATGGAGCTCTTGGCAGCAGAAGCGGCCGTCGATGAGCAGCAGCTGTTCTTCGCTGGCCATTCCGAAGGCGCTGTCCTCGCCCTCGTGGCAGCGGAGCAGTTTCCTGATCTCGCAGGACTGATGCTGCTCTCCGGTCCCGGACGTACTATGGGCGAAACGGTGCGGGGTCAGCTGGAGGAGCAGGTGGAGTATCTGGCAGACATGGACCCTGAGCAGTATGGGCAGCTCCCGTCTGAGCTGCATCGGGCCTTGAATCTAACCTATGCAGCCATTGCCGCTGCGGAACCGGTACCCTATGAAGAGTTTCAACTGCCGTCAGAGGTTACGCAGTTCATCCAAAGCCTCGATATGCAGCGGCCCTTCACCAAGGATTGGCTGATCACCGACCCAGCGGCCCTCATCGCCACCCTGGATCTGCCGATTCTTATTCTACATGGGTTGGCCGACAGCCAGGTAAAACCGGATCATGCCTACCAACTGGCCGCTGCCCAAATGGCGGCCCACCTGGTTATGGTTCCCGGTGTGGATCACGTGCTCAAATACAGCGGTGATGCGATCATACCGTACCAAGAGCCGGGACGATTTGTCGATGAACGGGTTCTTCAGGCCATGGTTCGGTTCGTTCAGGAATAATTCCCAAGCGCTGCCGATCGTGGCGGATGTATCCGCATCTTCATGTTGAAAACGTTGGACCCAAGAAGGAACGCGCCCAAAGCCGCCAGTGTCGACTTGGGCGCGTTCCAGCGCGTTCTGGAGCGTTCTCCAAAATGGTGGGCGAGCATAATGCGCTTTGAGTTCTTACCCCGACAGCCGTGGCCGGGCCACTGCCCGCCATGGCTGCGCCTGAACTCTCAGACGGTGAATTGCTTGTTGTACAGCTGGGCATAGGCACCACCTTGGGCTATCAAGGTGTCATGGGTCCCTTCTTCCACAATGCCATCATCGGTGAGTACCACAATCCGCTGCGCCCGACGAATGGTGGACAGCCGGTGAGCAATGACGAAGGTTGTGCGGCCAGCGGCCAGTCGCTCCAAAGACTCCTGCACCACGCTTTCGCTTTCATTATCCAGGGAACTGGTGGCCTCGTCAAAAATGAGGATGGCCGGATCTTTCAAAAAGACCCGGGCAATGCTGAGACGCTGTTTCTGGCCGCCGGACAACTTCACGCCCCGCTGGCCGATATCTGTGGCATAGCCCTGCGGCAGCGCCATAATAAACTCGTGGGCGTTGGCCAGCTGGGCTGCCCTGATGATCTCCTCAGAGGTGGCATCGGGCCGTCCATAGCGGATGTTGTCCAGCACTGTCCCAGCGAACAGGTAGACATCCTGCTGCACCACGCCCACACTGCGCCGCAGATCGGCCAAGGCCAGACGGCGGATATCCACGCCATCCAGGAGGATGTCGCCTTCGCTGAGCTCATAGAATCGGGGAATCAATGAGCAAATGGTGGTCTTGCCTACTCCGGAGGAGCCAACGAGCGCCACGTAATCGCCGGCAGCCACATGCAGCGAGAAGTTCCGGATCACGTAATGGGGGTTGCCTGCGTAGCGGAATCCGGCGTGGCGGAAGATCAGCTCACCGCGCACCTCAGGCAGCCGCATGGCATCCGGAGCGTCCTGTGGATCGGGCTGCAGCTCCCGGAACTCCATGAAACGTTGAAACCCAGTGAAACCTTCCTGATACTGCGTTGTGATATGGCTGAGCTTGAGCATGGGCTCCACCAGGTAACCTGTATAGAGGAGAAAGGTCAGAAGGTCCGGCAGATCCAGGGAGGCGTTGACCATCTGCACGCCGCCGAAGACAACAACGGCTACTGTCATCAGCTGTGTCAGGGCCGTCATCCCCTGATAATAGTAGGATTCATGGCGGTAGGTACTCTTGCGGCTGTCCAGGAAGCGTTGGTTCTCCCGTTGAAACTTGGCCGCTTCCACTTCTTCGTTGGCAAACGACTGGACCACCCGGATCCCAGCCAAGGTATCTTCCACCTGAGCGTTAACAGCGGCGATTCGTTCCTTGTTGCGGCGCATGGCTGCATTGAGTTTTTTATTGAAGAACCACCCGAAGGCGAACATGACAGGGATAAAGGCGGCAACGGCCAAGGTCAGCGGAGCATGCAGCCAAGCCAAAATGGCCAGGGCCCCGAAGAACCTGACGGTGTAGATCACAAAGTCCTCAGGACCATGGTGATACAGTTCTGCCAAGGAAAGCAGATCGTGGGTAATCCGCGACAGGAGCTGACCCGTGCGCTGCTGGTCGAAAAAGGAAAACGAGAGCTTCTGCAAATGATTGAACAGTTCGCTGCGCAGGTCGGTTTCCATCATGGCGCCCATGGCATGGCCGTGGTAGTCGTAGTAGTAGCTGCAGACGGTCTGAATAAGGACCAGCGCTACCATGAGTGCACCGGTGGCGTAGAGACGGGGTAGGACGGCGGCCGTGGCATCGGTCAAGATCGCTCGGGTGATGTGGCGTACCAGCAGTGGAAAGATCAGGGCAATGGCGGCCACGAATAGGGAACAGAGCATCACTTTAATGAAAAGTCCCAGGTATGGTCGGTAGTAGGAAAGAAACTTGCCATATGTGGGCTGCATGGAAGACCTCCTAAGGGCGTTGGCGACAGCGTCGGCAGGGCGTTCCGTAGGTATTCGGACAATCCGCTGCTCTTTTATTGTACTGCGGTCAGGGAGTCCGTCAAGGTCAAACTTGCTTCGGAAGCGTCTCTTCCGTCTGTGGGCCCGGGCTCATAGCCGAAGACTTTGCTTGCCGGGTCCAACGCGGTCTCTCGTGACACCGGCTCATGCCATACTCCGCCGACGGTGGAGGTCGTCATTGTAAGCTAGGGCCTTCTGCGGACATCCCCGCTAGGACCAGTAATGAGCTCTTGAAGACACAAATTTGCCAAAAATATAAAATTAACAGTAAATTTCAGTCTCATGACGAATCAAACTTAGTGACTGGTGTTTCCGGGTGGATATTTGCGATGTCGGCATGCTTGCCGGCGAAGAAAGGAGGTTGCTCAGACCATGAAGCATTGTCATGTTTCAAAGTGGCCTTGGATAGCCGCTGGAGTCTTAGCAGTGCTGATTCTAACCTTCAGCGGTTGTCTCAGGGGTCGGGGAACTGTGGTCGTGCTGCCTTGGGCAGGAGTGTATGACGTATCCTGGGGAGACAATATTACGGGAACGATGACTCTCCAACAAAAAGGCGATAACGTTACGGGTGTATACACCTATGGGCACCTAGCCGATGTGAATGGCGTGATCACAGGTGACGCTTTGGGCGGGACGTTGGCAGGGACTTGGGAAGAGTCCAATGAGCTGGGTCCTTGGCGAGACGGTACGTTCAGCTTTGAACTGCTTGAGGATGAAAGCGGGTTTACGGGAACATGGCACGACGGTTGGGTAGGCGGACCTTGGAGCGGTACGCGCCATGAGTAGAACTGGCGTTTGACGACATGGTTACGACAGATGCTGATTGTTCGAAGCTAGTGATCTGCTGATCCACTCCCGGCTGTGTTGGCGGGCTGCAATCCAACTGTGTTGCCCAGAGCGAGCAGAAGGTGATGCACAACCAGCCAGAGCAATGTTCGCGAAATCACCATCTTCGGGCCGAAAAAGGAGATTGTCCAGAACGTGAAGCATGGAGCCGTGTCGAAACGCCCGCTCATGCCAGCTGGGGCCTTGGTGTTGCTCAGCCTGGTTTTCAGCGGCTGTCTCAGCAGAGACTTCAACTTCTATGTAGATTGATAACCTGTTGCCGGGTGTTTCTTGGTCATTGACTCGCCCCGTGTTGCCCGCTTCGCACTCAAGCACCACGGATTCCAAAGGCGTTAGGGGCGTTGTCGCCTCAGCAGTGGTAGATCCGTCGTTATGTTTCCTTGGACCAAGGAGTCTTACACGTTGTGGACCGATGGTGAGGGCGGGGGGACTTGGCGCAGTACAAGCCGTCAGCAGAATCCACTCTCCGCTGCACCGTCCAGGGCCGGAGCGGCAGCACATCAAACCAATCCACCGCTTGCGTTATGCAAACAACCCCTTCACGGATCTCCGGAAGGGGTTGTTTGCTGTGGTTGGAACCTCAACAGGCCCATCGAAGGCGCCTGTGGCCCTCCTGGCGAGACACCGGTGGTCGACAGGCCCTTGCCGTTAACGAACAGGCCTAACAGTCGAAGCAAAGCTACTTCGGATTGCGGCTCTGGTTTAGCCTCTTTTGAGGTGGGCTCCCGGCACAATTACCAACAAAATCCATATCCAAAAAAAGCGAAAATTATGAAAGATTTTCCAAAAGACTGACGAAAGAAAATCTTAGCCGATGCTTTCTCGCGGCGGATCAGGAGCTGGCGGACTCTCAGGTTTGCAGCAGCGACTGTAGTCTGGCAGTATTGTTCAGAGAAGGTAGGAGGTGAAAACTACCTAGACCGAGTGATGTTCACAATACGAAGATCTTTGCGCAGAAAAAGGAGGGTGTCAAAATCGTGAAGCCTTGGTACATATCGAAGCTGCCGTTCCTAGCTCTTGGAGCCCTGGTGTTGCTCAGCATGACATTCAGTGGCTGTCTCAGCAGCGGTGGGGGATCGGTAGTTGTGGCATCGTGGGCCGGTGAGTATGACTTCGTTTGGTACGGCCTTTCCGGAACCATGACTCTGACACAGAACAATGGCACAGTGACTGGCGAATACACATATGTGGATGGGACCACCATCGATGGAACCCTTACGGGAGAGGCCGTGGGCCGCACGTTAGAAGGCACTTGGGCGGAGTCCGACGATTATGGTTGGTCGGATTCAGGCTTCTTTAGTTTCGAACTCCTTGAAGACGGCAGCGGTTTTGTTGGCACCTGGAGCTATGTGGAGGGGGCGCCAGGACAATATTGGAACGGCACACGCCGTTAGCAGAGAGCACTCTTCGCTGCCCTACCATGGAATGATCCGCATCACATCAAACCAGAACACCGTGTGCGTTATGCAAGACAACCCCTTGGCGGATTTCCGCAAGGGGTTGTGCGCTGTGTTTGGGTGTGTATCCAGCCGCCAGTGGCGGGCACCTTGCCTGTGGTTCCCAGGAACCATAGCCGCATTTCAGCGACCAGTCGCCCCCCGCAGGGGCGTGGACTGCCGAATCACCAGCTCTGGCGGGAGGACTGTCTGTTTGGCCGTGCCCGGTCCCCGCTCCACCAACTCGATCAGGGCCCGGGCTGCTTCCCGGCCCAACCGCCGCTTGGCAATGCGCACCGTGGACAGCGCCGGCGAGAGCATTTCACCGACGTCAATCCCGTCATAACCCATAATCCCCATATCTTCAGGAATCCGCAGCCCCGCCTCGCGCAGTGCCTTCACAGCCCCCAAGGCCATGTAATCGCTGAACGCCAGCACCGCATCGGGCCGTAACTTGAGCGTGGGCAACAGCGCCTTCATCCCTTCGTAACTGCCCTGAAGGGTCGGCACACAGCTGTGGACCTGCCACGGCTCAACGGTCCGTCCAGCCGCCTCCAGCCCCTGGCGAAAACCATGCAGACGCTGGCTGGCACTCCACAGATACGTCGGCGCATTGAGGAACAAGATCCGCTCATACCCCTGGCCCAGCAGATACTCTACAGCCTGGTACGCACCGGAGTAATCGTCGTTAAGGACGGCATGGGCAGCGGTACCCTCAAAGCGCCGCGCCACCAGCACGAAGGGCATTTCCTCCTGCTGCAGCAGCGACACAAAGGTGCCGTCCTTCTGCGTTGGAGTGATCAAGAGCCCGGCGGTGCGCTGCTCAATCATGGTCCGCACCAGATGCAGTTCTTTTTTGGCATCTTCCGCCGAATTACCCACAGTAACCGCATAGCCTCGCTCGGCCGCCACTTCCTCCGCACCTTTGAGCACCTCCGCAAAAAAAGGATTGGAAATGTCATCCACAATGACACCGATGGAGCGTGTATGTTTGCCCTTCAGCGCCTGGGCCATGGCATTGGGGACGTAGTGAAGCTCCTTGGCCACCCGCAGAACCCGATCCTTGGTGTCCCCCTTCACATCGGGCTTGTCATTCAGGGCTCGGGAAGCTGTATTGATGGATACACCGGCGGCATTGGCTACGTCTTTTAAGGTCGTCTTTCGCACCATACTCTTCACCCGTCTTCCCAGAGATTCATTATTCTTGCCAAGGCAGCAGGAAATAGAAAATGGAAATCGAATAGTAGCTTTATACCAAAATATTAACGTTACCGGTACAGTTTGTCAAGCTAAAGGAGGCTAACCGAACAAATGGAAAGGTATGTGATCGGCGTCGACTTCGGTTCGGATTCGGTGCGGGCTGTGATTGTCAATGCAGCCACGGGTAAGGAAGAGGGCACGGATGTAGCCTACTATCCCCGCTGGGCAAAACAGCAGTTCTGTGACGCCAGCAAGAACCAGTTCCGACAGCATCCCCTGGATCATCTGGAAAGCCTGGAACAATGCATCAAAGGTGCCTTGGCCCAGCTGCCGGCCGCGGTGGCGCAGCAGGTGGTGGCTCTAGGCGTGGACACCACCGGCTCCACACCCTGTGCGGTGGATGGCGATGGTGTGCCCTTGGCTCTCAACGATGAGTTCAAGGACAACCCCAACGCCATGTTCATACTCTGGAAGGATCACACCGCAGTGAAGGAAGCGGAAGAGATCAACCAAGCTGCCTGGAACAACGACATCGACTATACTAAGTACGTGGGTGGGATCTATTCCTCCGAGTGGTTCTGGGCCAAGATCCTGCACACCCTGCGGGTGGATGAAGCGGTGCGGGACGCGGCGGTCTCTTGGGTGGAGCACTGCGATTGGATTCCCGCTGTGCTCACAGATACCCAAGCTCCCGAACGACTGAAGCGCAGCCGCTGCGCCGCCGGCCACAAAGCCATGTGGCATGGGGACTGGGACGGACTGCCCAGCGATGAGTTCCTGCGCAGCGTGGATCCGCTCTTGGGTGGACTGCGGGAACGGCTCTATACCGACTCCCAGACATCCGATGTGAAGGCTGGTGACCTAACCCCCGAATGGGCCGAACGTCTAGGACTGCCTGCGGGAATCGCCGTCTCCGTCGGGGCTTTCGATGCCCACATGGGGGCTGTGGGCGCAGGGATTGGCAAAGGTGCCTTGGTGAAGATTATGGGAACCTCCACCTGTGACGTCATGGTTGCACCCTATGATGTGATTGCGGGTAAACAAGTAAGGGGTATCTGCGGCCAAGTGGATGGCTCCGTCATCCCCGGCATGATTGGTCTGGAAGCGGGGCAGTCGGCTTTGGGCGATGTCTATGCCTGGTTTAAGGATCTGCTGGCATGGCCTTTGGACACCCTTGCCGCTGCAGCGGGAATCAGTGAAGAACAGGCTGCTGCCGTGGAGGATCAGATTCTGCGCAAGCTGACCCAGGAAGCAGAAAAACTGGAGCCCGGCGACGGCGGTGTCTTGGCCCTGGACTGGCTGAACGGGCGCCGCAGTCCCGATGCGGACCAAACCCTGAAGGGTGCTGCCCTCGGCCTGACCTTAGGAACCACCGCTCCGCGGCTTTTCCTCAGTTTGGTGGAAGGTACCTGTTACGGCGCCCGGGCCATTGTGGATCGTTTCCGGGACGAAGGGGTAGAGATTGAAGAAGTGATTGCCATCGGCGGCATTCCCCAGAAGAATGCTTTGGTCATGCAAATTACCGCCGATGTCTTCAACATGCCCATCAGGGTCGCCGCTTCCGAACAGGCTGTGGCTATTGGAGCCGGAATCTTCGGTGCCGTGGCCGCTGGCGTGTACAAGGATGTGGAGGAAGCCAAAGCTCACATGGCCAGCCCATTTGCCCAGACATTCACCCCTGACCCTGAGCGGGCAGCCAAATATGAAGAACTGTACCAAAACTATCTGCGGACTGGAGCCTTAGTGGAGGATACCCTGCGGTCCCTGTAAGAAGGTGGTGAACGTTCATGCTGGAACAGCTAAAACAAGAAGTTCTCGAGGCCAATCTGGCCTTGGTCGCATACGGCTTAGTGATCTTCACCTGGGGCAATGCCTCAGCCATTGATCGTCAAAGCGGCTTGGTGGTAATCAAGCCCAGCGGCGTCTCCTATGACGCCATGAAGGCGGAACACATGGTGGTCGTGGATATGGACGGTGAGGTAGTGGATGGTCAAATGCGCCCCTCCTCCGACACGCCCACCCATTTGGAACTGTATCGGCACTTCCAGGACATTGGGGGCATTACCCACACCCATGCATCGTGGGCCGTGGCCTGGGCGCAAGCCGGGGCCGACCTTCCCTGTATGGGAACAACGCACGCCGATCACTTCTACGGCAGCGTGCCGTGCACAAGGCCGCTGAGCCAAATGGAAGTGGAAGAGGCCTATGAGCGCAATACGGGAACGGTGATCGTCGAGACCTTCGCTGGCATCGACCCCATGCAGGTACCGGCAGTGCTGGTGGCCCAGCATGGCCCATTCACCTGGGGCAAGGATGCCATGGACTCGGTGACCAACGCGGTGGTCCTGGAAGAAACGGCCAAAATGGCCGCCCGAGCCCGGCAGATCAACGCTTCGGCTGGCAGCATTCCCCAATATCTGCTGGACAAACATTTTCTGCGCAAGCACGGCGCAGGCGCGTACTATGGACAGGAGGAAAAATAACATGATGCAGCCTCTGCATAACTATGAAGTTTGGTTCGTCACCGGCAGTCAGCATCTGTATGGCGACGACGTCTTGGACATTGTGGCGGAACACGCCCAGGAAATTGCTGCCGGCTTAGATGGCAGTACGGAAATTCCGGTGAAGGTCGTGGCGAAGCCCGTCCTCACCAACGCCCAAGCCATCAAGGACTTAGTATTGGAAGCCAACGCCGACAAGAAGTGTATTGGTCTCATTACCTGGATGCACACCTTTTCGCCGGCGAAGATGTGGATCGGCGGTTTGGGCGCTCTGCAGAAGCCCTTCGTCCATCTGCACACCCAGTTTAACCGGGATATTCCTTGGGATCAGATCGACATGGATTTCATGAATCTCAACCAATCGGCCCACGGTGACCGCGAGTTCGGCTTTATGGTTACCCGGATGCGGCTGCGCCGCAAAGTGGTGGTAGGTCACTGGCAGGATGGGGAAGTCCAGCGAGAAGTGGGCGTCTGGACCCGGGCCGCCGCAGCCTGGCAGGACAGCCAGCAGGGTAAGCTGGTGCGCTTCGGCGATAACATGCGCAACGTCGCTGTGACCGAAGGTGACAAAGTTGAGGCCGAAATCGTCTTCGGGTATACGGTGCAGGGCTACGGTGTGGGCGATTTGGCCAAAGTGGTGGCTGATGCGGAAGATGCCGCCGTGGACGAGCTGGTCAAACTGTACCAAGAAACCTACAAGGTGGCGGAAAATCTCAAGCCGGGAGGGGCGCAGTTCGAGGAACTGAAAAAGTCGGCCCGCATTGAGCTGGGCATGCGCCGGTTTTTGGAAGCAGGCGGCTTTACAGCCTTCACCACCAACTTTGAGGATCTCCATGGTCTGCCGCAGCTGCCTGGCCTGGCCGTGCAGCGCTTGATGGCCGATGGTTATGGCTTCGGCGGGGAAGGCGACTGGAAGACAGCGGCTCTGGTGCGAGCCATGAAGGTCATGGCCCAAGGGCTCGCCGGCGGCACCTCGTTCATGGAAGACTATACCTATCACTTGGATCCTCAGGGGCCGCTGGTGTTAGGCGCCCATATGCTGGAGGTCTGTGAATCCATTGCCGCCGACACTCCATCTTTGGAAATGCATCCGCTGTCCATCGGAGACAAAGAAGACCCGGCGCGCTTGGTCTTCAACACACCGGATGGCCCGGCCATCAACGCCTCCGTCATTGATATGGGCAACCGTTTCCGGTTGGTGGTGAACAAGGTTATGGTGGAAGATCCCAACAAAGAGCTGCCGAAACTGCCCGTGGCCCGGGTGCTGTGGAAGCCTCTGCCCAGTCTCAAGGATGCAGCAGCGGCCTGGATCTATGCCGGTGGTGCCCACCACTCTGGGTTCAGCCAAGCCATTACGGCCGAGCATATGGAAGCCTTTGCTGAGATTGCCGGCATTGAAATGGTGACGATTGATGAAAGCACCCAGGTGAACCAGTTCCAGAAGGAACTGCGCTGGAACGAAATGTACTACGGCGGCTTCGGCCGCTAGGCAGGTACGTCTTCCCCGGGAGCGGTTGTCCCTGGGGAACAGCAGGCACTACTGGGATCGTTGAAGGACAAAAAAGCCCCGCCTGCCGGTTGAACTGCCGGTGGGCGGGGTTTTTGGTTACGGCTAGTTGCTCAAGCACTCCATGACTCTCGTGGAGGGACTGTCTTGAAAGCACTGTGGCCACGAAAATGTCAGCTGCCAGGAACCATTGATGCCTGTTAAGCATGCCAATGCTGCTCTTGCAGTAGATACCTAGATGGCTGTGGAGTCGTAAGTGATAACGAAATCGTCGAAATCCTCATGGTTAGGGACCGAGAATCCAAATCCTCTCTTCATCCCCTTGAGGAGCGGTTCCTCTTCATCGTGCTCTTCTACGGTTCCACTCAGGGCATTACCATTCTCGTCCACGAGCCAGGCTCTGAAGGTTACCATCCGATCACGATTAGATCTATTCTCCATACTGCCGCTGATGATGACTTGGTCAGAATCGTCCGGATCGATCTCAGCGGTGACGTCCGTTAACCGAATGGCCTCAAATGGATTCGGCACGCCCCCGATACAGCCGCTTAAGAATATGACAAGCACCAACAATAAACCAAGTCGAAGCAGATAGGTTTTCAATGCCAGAAACCCCTTTCCATATGATGTATCCGTTATATCTTCTAACTATAAATTTCGCCTTTGCAGATCATGGTTCCTGCTAAGCCACGCAAACAGTGGTCTGCAATGCCGCGGCCTCTGTGCGTCTGGCCGCCGGACAATGCTCAAGTTCCCTGGGGGGGAAGGAACGAGCCAATCACGCGGATGAACGAACCGCAGATTTGCCCAAAGTCTCCAATCACCGTATAATGGTGTCGTGCCGCTGGCAAGACCGGCCAAATCAGCGTTATCCCGGAAAGGTGGAGCTCTCTATGCATGACACAATCCTTACAGTTCCCATGACCGCAGCCCATTGGGAGCAGGTGCGGCAAATCTACCTGGAGGGCATCGCGTCCCGTATGGCTACATTCGAAACCGAAGCACCGTCATGGAAAACCTGGGATGCAGGGCACCTGGACAGCTGCCGTTATGCGGCCTGCCAAGGACGCCGCATCCTAGGGTGGGCCGCTCTCAGCGCCGTATCCAGCCGCTGGGTGTATCGCGGTGTGGCGGAAGTCAGCGTCTATGTGCGCAGTGACTGTGCCGGACAGGGCGTGGGCAGCATCCTCATGCAGGCCTTAATCGCAGGCAGCGAAGCTGCCGGCTTTTGGACCCTGCAATCTGTGGTGTTCCCTGAGAATGAAGCCAGCCTCCGCCTGCACGCAAACCACGGCTTTCGCGTAGTGGGTCGTCGTCAGCGCATCGCGCAGCTGCAGGGCCGTTGGCACGATACCATCCTTATGGAACGCCGCAGCAGCGTGGTGGGATGTATTGCGGAATCTCCAGTGGCAGAGACCTGACACTGCCCTACCTAGATTAAGCCCCTTCATGAACCACTAACTGCCTGCGGCCCCGCCGCTTGGCATCATACAAAGCCTGATCGGCCATGTGGAGCATGCTCTGCGCAGTGGTGTCGGCTGTGGGTACAACGGCCATGCCACCGATACTGGCGGTGATCCCGGAGAACATAGGCTTGCCCGTACCATCATCCAGAAGAATCTCAGCCATGGCCCGACGCAGCCGCCGACAGACCACACGCAGACCGTCTTCGTTGGTATCGGACATGACCATCAAAAACTCGTCACCACCGAGACGCACCGCAAAGTCTGTGGCTCGCTGCAGGGTTTGCTCCAAAGCCGCCGCCACCTGGCAGAGCGCCCGGTCACCCACGGCATGGCCCAGAGAATCGTTGATGGCTTTGAAATCGTCCAAGTCAATCACTGCCAAGGCCAACGAGTTCTGAAGACGCCTGGCCGTTTGGATCCGATCGGGAAACACCGTATCGAAATAGCGCCGGTTGTACAGCTTCGTCAGCGGATCCCGCATCGACAGTTCCCGCAGGGCAGCGTTAGCCTGTTCCAGTTCCGCATGCAAACGGTGTAATTCCTCGTTCTTTTTCTTAAAGATCCTGCGATCACGGTGCTGGATAATGGTCGCTGCCAGCAGCAGCATGGCCAAAAGTCCAGCAGTCACCAAAACCCAACGATATGCCTGCCAGATGGCAGCCAACGTCAGCTCTGCCGTCGTGGAGAACGGCGGCAGCCCTAGGGAACGCATCATCTCCTCCACAACCAAGTAGTTGGCCGGGACCGTGAAACCTTGAATCCCGATGGCCTGAGCTGTGGGACTATACGGTTCCAAGGAGAAGAGGGCAGCTGCCACGCGCTTGGCCGTCTCCGAATCCACATGTGGCAGTGCCACAAAGGGCCATTCGGGGAAGAGCTCCGTGGACAGCAACTGCGGGAAGTGCGACGGGGACTGGCGGTTAACAACTTGAATCTGTTCTGGCTGTAGCAGACCTTCGCTCATCAAACTTTCCAGAACGCCGGTACGAATAAACCCGGCATCTGCCTCTCCAGATAAAACCGCTGTCAGCACTTGATCGTGGGGCATACCGGTGAAGGTGAACTCCACATCCCGGTCGAGGCGCAGTCCCGCCAGCACTAACTCGTAAGCTGCGGCCTGGTACCCGCCCAAAGAATCCCGATTGACGGCTGCAATGGTGCTTCCCTGCAGATCAGCGATTGTCAGGGGCGTCGCACCCAGTCCATCAGATGCACGGGCAAAGATCACACTGCCAAAATAGGATACCGGGTGCCCGTCGTCATCCATGATTACCGTGGCCATGGCGCCCGAAAGATCGTTGGCCCGGCCGATGGCTATGAAGTGGGCTGGGTTGGTGAAGACAAAATCCACAGTTCGGTTCAGAACTGCTTCATCAAGGTCATCATAGTAGAGCGCCTGCAGGCGGAAGGCCCGATCCGCAACGGTGTCGTTGAGATATTCCACCAAGGGTGACCACTGCTGGATCGTATGCTCTCGGTTGCGAAAGGCGAGGACACCAACATCGTAGACGGTGTCATGCTCCGCAGCAGCCACAGAAACGGGCAGGGAAAAGGCAAGGGAACCTGCGAAAACGCCCACGGAAGGAAAAAGGGCTGGAATGAAGGCTAGGATCAAGCCTAGGAGAAGACCCGGTCTCAGCCAGGGCTGCACACTGGGGCTGCCGTCTGTCTCGGCTTCGTAGCGCGCCGAACAACGCTGCAGCGTCTGGCTAATCAGCGCAGATATGCTCATGCGTATGGTGGGAATCATGGACAAGGCCTTCACCTCCTGGGTCGACGTGACTAGCTTCAAGGGACATTGGTAGTATACAGTAATTTAGGCCAGAATGCCACAGTCTTATGGTGTGCCCAGTAAGGGGCTGCCAGCGGAGGAGTGTGGGGGTTTTTCCCAGCCACCTGGTATGTGGGATATTTTTCCAGTTACCAGGTGTCTGGCAACAACTTCCAGCAACCTGGTAGCTGGCAACAACTTCCAGCAACCTGGTAGATGGCAGAAATTTCCATACACCAGGTAACTTTCAATAATTTCCAGGTCTGCACCCTGTCTTTTGCTGAGGTTTTCTGTTAAGATAAGACAGGTGGCAGTATTCAGCGCGAGTCTTGGTAACACCGATGGGCAGTCCACTGCTACCAAAGACTGCAGCAGGCCAGTGGGGGGCACGGTACTGTTATCGGCGGGCCAACGGCCCTTCTTGAGCCCCTCCAGCCAAGGCCTCACCCCGCTGCCTGTAGCGGGGGACAGCGGTGCTGGGCTGCAACATGGGAAAATGGGAGGACAACGCATTGATAAAAGGTATCGTTATGGACTTTGATGGTCTGATCTTTGATACGGAATGGCACCACTTTGAGGTGTATCGAGATCTGTTCCAGGCCAGAGGGGCCACGTTTCAACTGGAAGAATATGGTGTGGCCGTAGGCACACAGGGAGCCATTGATCCTCCGGCCATGTTGGCCGAACGCACCGGTGAACCAGTGGATCCCGGTGAGTTCGCAAAACACCATGAACGGGAAGTTCACCGCCGGTTGCACCAACAAACAGAGCCTCGCTCCGGCGTCCGCCAGCTCATTCGCGAGATCAAAGAGCTCGGTCTGCGTTTGGGTGTCGCCTCCAGTTCCGATCGGGCTTGGGTGGAACGTTGGTTTAAACACCTCGAGCTGTGGGAACACTTTGAGGTGGTCTGCACCCGCGATGACGTCGATCAAGTCAAGCCGGATCCGGCTTTATATCTCCTCGCTGCCCAGCGGCTCCAGCTGCGGCCAGAGGAGATCCTGGTCTTTGAAGACTCATACAATGGCAGCGAAGCCGCCCGCAAAGCAGGTGCGCACTGCGTGGTTGTGACCAACCGGGTCACTGAGCACCTGTCATTCGGACCCGTGCACAAGAAGGTTCGCACCTTTCGCGATATCCATCTGCAGACGCTGTTGGAAGAGCTTCGTTACTAAGTGTCTTCAGGGTCTCAAAGGTCTTAAGTGTCTTGAGCATCTTGAACGCCTTAGATGTCTCAACTGCCTAATGTCTTATACGCATTGAACGTCTTAAATGTCTTGGATGCCTTAAATGTCTTGATTGCCTTAAGGATCGTAAATGGTTAGGCGCTGCCCAAGGTATGAGCGGCAGCACGGAGTTTGAAAACGCTGCGCAAATCCGTTGTATCTCTGTTGCTGGAAACATGCGGAGATAGAACGGATTTGCGCGTCCTGGGCGTTTTAAGCGGCAGGACATGAGGTGGGTTCAGTGGGTTCACGCCGTAAGACCCATCTTCAAACGTCTCTGCAGCAGCCGTTCAGGAAGGGAAGGTATCTCCCTGTCAGTGCAGGACTTTGTTTCCTGACACCGAATGAGTGGAGCAAAGCGTGGCTGAAGCAACGGGTGGCTGAAGCAAAGGGTGGGTGGAACAGAGCATGGCTGAGCAAAGCATGATTGAACCAGAGCATGACTGCAGCAGTCAACACCTGCGTGTTCCCATAGGTCCGTGGTCTAGGACTGGAGAGCTCACCACCCGGTATCGGCGGAACCACTCTACACGAAACGAAGTGACCACGTGACCCAACAACGCCAATGCCGCAATGTACTTCTGATCACCAGTGACCAGCAGCATTGGAATACCATCGGGGCCTGGAATCCGCACGTGAAGACTCCCAACCTTGATGCCCTTGTGGAGGCAGGGACAACCTTCACCCGTGCCTACTGCCCGAACCCCACCTGCACGCCGACCCGGGCCAGTATCATCACTGGACTGTACCCCAGCCAGCACGGTGCCTATTCGCTGGGCACCAAGCTTCCCGAAGACGTTCCCACCATCGGGGACATTCTACAGCAGCAGGGCTATCGGACCTCTCTGATCGGCAAAGCTCACTTTCAGCCACTGCGGGAAACCAAAGAGGTTTCGTCCTTGGAATCGCTGCCGCGCCTGCACGACCTGGATTTCTGGCGCCAATTTCACGGGCCTTTCTACGGCTTCGAGCACGTCGAACTGGTGCGCAATCATACCAACGAACATATCGTGGGGCAGCATTACGCGGCTTGGATGGAAGACAACGGGCTCCCGGAGTGGCGCCGCTACTTTGATGCACCTGTGGGCACCATGGATCCCGGGGCCAAGCACGTCTGGGAGCTGCCCGAACCATATCACTACAACGCCTGGATTGGCCAACGCACATCGCTGTGCCTCGCAGAGCACGCAGCCGCTCAGGAACCTTTCTTCCTCTGGGCCAGCTTTCCCGATCCTCATCCTCCGTATTTTGTCCCGGAGCCGTGGGCGTCTATGTATAATCCTGACGATATGATCATCCCCGACGGGCAGCAGGATGAACACCAGAACAGCCCACCGCATTTTGGCGAAACTCAGAAGACCCAGCCGGATTTCAGCCGCTATGCCGCGCCCGACCAACGGGGCGGTATTCATGGTTTCCACAGTCACGTCCAAGACGAGGCTTCGCTGCGCGGCGATATCGCCATCTACTACGGTATGATCAGTATGATGGACCATTACATAGGGCAGATCTTCGATACCCTCAAGCAGCAGGGGTTAGCCGAGGATACACTGGTCGTCTTTACCACTGATCATGGGCACCGTTATGGCCACCACGATCTTATTGCCAAAGGCCCCTTTCACTATGAGGACCTGATCCGCGTGCCATTGGTCATTCGGCAGCCCGGGACCATTCCGGCAGGGCAGCGCAGGGATAGCCTGCAATCTCTGGTAGATTTGGCCCCGACGTTCCTGAGCAGCCTCGGCCTGCCCATACCGCGCACCATGACCGGTGTGGACCAACGTCCCGTGTGGACAGGGGCTGTGCCGACGGTGCGGGATCACATCATCGTGGAAAACCGCCACCAGCCTGACACCATGAACCTCAAGACCTTCGTCAACCAGCGCTACAAACTTACCGTGTATTTTGGGCAAGACTACGGCGAAATGTACGACTTGCAGGAAGATCCCGGGGAGCAGCAGAACCTGTGGCAGGACCCAGAGCACCAGGAATGCAAAACCCAGCTGCTGCAGCAGTTTCTCTGGGCCGAGATGGGCAAAGAGCCCCTTTGGATGCCCCGAATCTGGGGCGCCTAACCAGCAACTAATGCCTTTAACAGCCAATTTTCGTGAAATGGAGTGACGAGAGCATGCGAATTTTGTTCCTGGACTTGGACACCCTGCGCCCCGACCACCTGGGCTGCTACGGCTATCAGCGCAATACCTCACCCCACATCGACAGCGTGGCAGCGGATGGCGTTCGATTCGATCAATACTACTGTTCCGACGCACCCTGTCTGCCTTCGCGGACAGCCTTAATGACGGGGCAGTTCGGCATTCATACCGGCGTGGTGGGCCACGGCGGTACCACAGCCGATCTGCGTCTAGAAGGTCCCGAACGGGGCTTCATGAGCCGCCTTTCCAGCGAAAGCCTGGTGGGAATCCTGCGCCAGCAGGGCTTCCACTGCACGTCCATCAGCCCCTTCGCCGAACGGCACGGCAGCTGGAACTTCTACGCTGGCTTTAACGAGATCCATAACACCGGCGGCTGCGGCGGCGAATCGGCCGAGGAAATCTCACCCTTGGTTATGGATTGGCTGCAGCGCAACGGCACCGCTGACAACTGGTTCCTCCACATCAACTATTGGGACCCGCACACACCATACCGAGCCCCTGCAGAGTTCGGCAATCCCTTCGCTGACGATCCCATACCCCAGTGGCTGACGCCAGAGATTCTAGCAGAACATCGCCAAATGGTAGGGCCTCATGGAGCTCGAGAAATCAGCATGTACGATAACCAAACAGATCCCAACCTGCCGCGCCAGTTAGGCGAAGTGGAAGACATGGAAGATTTGCGCCATTTCTTCGATGGCTATGACTGCGGTATCCGTTACATGGACGATCATATCGGCCGCATTCTGCAATTTCTCAAAGATCACGACCTCTACGAAGACACCGCCATTATCATCTCGTCCGATCACGGCGAGAACATGGGTGAACTGGGCCTCTATGCCGAACACGCCACAGCTGACGCCATCACCTGCCGCATCCCCATGATTATCAAATGGCGGGGGGGCCGCAGCGGCGCAGTGGAAGGGAACTTACACTACAACCTGGATCTAGTTCCCACTCTGGCCGATCTTTTCCACAGCCAACCGGCAGCGGCCTGGGACGGCCAGAGCTATGCCCCCAGTATTACCGGCCACGGTGAAGCGGCAGCGCGTCCATATCTGGTGTTGAGCCAAGGGGCCCATGTCTGCCAGCGGGGTGTTCGCTTCGAGCGCTGGATGTACATCCGGACCTGGCATGATGGTTATCATCTGTTCCCCGACGAGATGCTCTTCGATCTCGATGCGGATCCCCATGAAACTACCAACTTGGCGGAACAACATCCAGATATCTGTGCCCAAGCGTCCCACCTTTACCAAGAATGGCACAGCCAAATGATGGCTTCCATGCCAGCTGGGTATACTGCCGATCCCCTCTGGACCGTCATGGAAGAAGGGGGGCCCCACCATGCCCGTGGGCAGCTGGCTGCGTACTGCAAGTACCTGGAAGCCACGGGACGCGGCTGGGCCATCCCAGAACTGCAGCGCCGCCATCCCGGCGAGTTCAACTGAATCTAACCTGTTCAAGGCCCGGATCCCACGGCGCCACTGTGTTTGTCTCGGGTTAGGGAAAATTAACACAACTAAGAGAAACGGCGATATCTTGTCACAATCCCTATGGGATGGACGTAATCGCCGTTTCTTCGTCGTCAAGGAGAAATATTGTGTAAACGCACCATTGACAAAAGATTAAACTGGTGGGATAATTCAATTTAAAACCGAGAGTACCGCTGGGAGGCGGATTGGATGCTGCAGACTATCTTTGGCGTGGCCGGCGGGCTCGCCATTTTTCTATTCGGCATGTCCTTATGCAGCGAAGGCCTGCAGAAGGCGTCGGGTTCGGCGCTGAAAGCCATTATTCACAAACTGACATCTCACCCCTTAATGGGAGTGGTGGTGGGTGCTGTAGTGACGGTTCTGATTCAAAGCAGCAGTGCCACCACTGTCATCCTCGTGGGCTTGGTGGGCGCGTCCTTGATGACTCTCAAACAGAGTATCGGCGTGATCCTCGGCGCCGACGTGGGCACAACCCTGACGGTCCAACTCATTGCTTTCAACATCACAGCATATGCACTGCTCATGATTGCCGTCGGGTTTGGCGTTCGCTTTCTAGCCAAACGCCGCCGCTATCGCTACATAGGTCAGATCATCTTTGGTTTTGGCTTGATTTTCTTCGGTATGGGCATTATGTCCCAATCCATGGAACCTTTGAAGAACTACCCAGGGGCTGAGGCGCTTTTCCTTTCGTTCGGAACCAATCCCCTTTTCGGGCTCTTGGTGGCGGCCGTGTTTACTGCCCTTATCCAAGGCAGCGCGGCCACCATCGGAATTGTCCTGTCGCTGTCGCTGCAGGGACTGATACCGCTGCAGTCCGCCATTCCGCTGATTCTCGGTGCCAATATTGGCACCTGTGCCACCGCCATGCTCTCCACCATTGGTGCATCCCATGAAGCCAGGCGGGTGGGTGTAGCCCATGTCCTGTTTAAGGTACTGGGGGTTGTTTTGATCCTGCCCTTCTTGGGGCCCTTTACCAACCTTGTGGCAGCCACGTCCGGTTCCATCACCCGCCAGATCGCCAATGCGCACACCCTGTTCAACGTGGGTATCACGGTGGCCTTTTTGCCTTTCTCTGCGCAGTTCGCCAACTTCGTACAGCGCATTGTTCCCGACCGCAAAGGCCCGCTGATCTTGGGGCGGCCGCAGTATCTCGAACGGGGTAGCGTTGAATCGCCGCTGTTGGCTCTTGAACAGGCCCGGGCCGAAGTGCTGCGAGTGGCTCGTATGGTGGAGAGTATGGTGGACCTTGTCGGTGCCATGCTGATCACTAAGGACGAAAAACTAATCGCCCAGACCAACGAACTGGAATTGGGCGTAGATGCCCTCTACAAGGAAATTATCATTTTCCTTTCGGATATCTCCGAACACGACCTATCTGAACAGCAGTCCAAGGACAATCTTTTCCTGATCCAGACCATTAATGACTTGGAGCATATCGGTGACGTCGTCATTCGCATGTC